>JAKPFT010000048.1 GCA_029551285.1 bacterium
GCTGGCGGCGAGACCTGGTATGTCGGCACCCAGGAAAATGTCAGATGGACCTATACCGGAAATCCTGGAAGCACCGTCCGGGTGGACTTACTGAAGGGTAGCCGCGTGGTAGGTACCATCACGCCCAACCGCTGGCTGGGCAGTTCCGGCGAAGGTTTCCAGACCTGGTCACTACCGCTGAGTTTGAAACCAGGCAACGACTACCGCATCCGGGTGAGAAGCAACATCTATCCGAAGGTAGAAGACACCAGTGAAGCCTTCACCATCAGCGCTGGCCAGATTACCGTGGTCAGCCCGGCTGGCGGCGAAACCTGGTACAAAAAAAGCAGCTACACCATCAGCTGGAACTACCTGGGCTTTCCTGGACCAGCTGTGGTGGTGGAACTGCTGCGGGCTGGCTACACTGTCGGCGCCTTAGCCACGGTTTCTACTGGCAGTAACGGCCAGGGCAGTCTTTCCTGGAAGGTCCCTGAAAACCTTCCTTCCGGGACAGACTACCAGATCAGGGTGAGAAGCGTTTCTTTCCCGGAGATAACTGACACCAGCGAGGCCTTTACCATTGCTGAACCGATCGGGTATCGCTGAGGTTAAAACAGGCCAGGTGAGGACCACTTAAAGGAGAAAGACCTATCAGGAAATAAGCCTGGCCATTGTACGGAAAAGCCCTCCTTTCAAATCTCGTCCAGACAATACCATGGCCGAGAAAAGACCGACGACAGTGAGTTCAAAACTTTGGCTGACTTTCAGGTTTTGGGATTACCCAGACCAGAATCCTGCTTACTCTTACTCCATCTGAGAGAAGCAGCCGCACTTCCTTGAGGCCAGGGAAAAGTCTTACCGGCAGATGATAGTTGTTGGACATCAGCCAGCCCCGTTTACCATCATTCCCGTGCCACTCCACAATCAGTGATTCCGGCTGGTGGAACTTACCTTCAACAAAGAGATAGGCCTCAAACTGGCTACCGGAAGAAGTTAAAACACCAGCCACAGGCGAGGGAAAAGGCTTGCTGACATTTTCCAGCACGATAACCCCTTTGGCCTCCGCCGGCGCCTCCTTTTCCTTTTCTACGACCCAGTCCCACCCTGTACTGAACGGCCGCATCATGGGTTTCCGGAAAGCCTCGTTCAACTTCACTCCCAGGCTGGCCAGCGAAAAGTCTTCCTCAAAGGTCAGGAAACCCGGCTCATCCTGTTGAAACTCCACCTTGAGAATTGTGCCTCCCCCTGCCTCAAGAGATAATCTTGTCTGAAGAAACTCCCCGGTGTTTCCCTTAACGATGGATAGTTCTTTACCAGAAATGAGGTCGGTTATTTTTCTTACATTCGGCAAGAAGAAAACATCTTTTTCCACTGTCTCTTCAAGGTTATCATTGACCACCACCAGAAATCGGCAGGTATCACCTGTCCCACTGAGAAAAGTGCCTGTTTTAAATGTCTCTTCCACAAAAGCCACCGGGAAATCGGCCGGCTGCCAGGTTGAAAGCAGGCTCTCCATTTTTGAAAGGAGAGCGAAAACCCTGCCCGCTTCCTTCATCTGGGGCGTGGCCGAACCGTTCTTATAAAGCAGCGCTTCCGCGCTCCCGGTTCTAACCTGTTTCTCCGTTACCGGCCACTTTTTCTCCCTGACATCAGCCGCCATCTTAACCATCTTAACTGGGGGTTTATCTTTCCCGTCCCAATCATTGCCGGACGGTAGAAGAACGAAAAAAACGAAACCCTGAGAACCGGCTCTCACTCCTTCCCAGATTTGCCACCTAATTTCCGGCAGGATGGGCATTCGCCAGTGGCGGTACGTCCCTGGTTCAATGACCACATTCATGTTTTCATCGTACCACCATGGACCCCAGTTCTCAGCAAACGCCTGGGGCATCACCCAGAGTTTCTTGTTGTTTCTTAAAGCCGCCTCTGCAAGAGCTGTCAGGGCTCCCCTGTAGTAGTTTTGAGAAGCCGGGGCCGGATTGGGAATATTGGGGGACCGATCCCCCCCGAAGGGATAGATATCCACGCACACCACAGGCAAATTTGTCTGGTGAGCGTAGGCTTCAGTGTCCCTGTTCATGCTGACCACAATACAGTCCCGGTCAGGGTCAATTTTTTTCATCTCCTTCCGAAAAAGTTCTATCTGTCCCGTCATCACCCGTCGCGGCTCATCAATCAGCACATAAGCACCAAGAGCCTTCTTCTGGCCCAGGGCCGTAAACGCTTCTCTGGCCGCCTTCCTCAGAGCCTGTGGACTGTTCATACCGTTGTAGCCAAGGTTTAACAAAGGATTTATGTTCGGTAGAACCTTAACCTCGTACTTTTCTGCCAGGTCACACACCCTGGCGGCATCTTCCAGTCCGATATTGACAAACCAGATGACATTGCAGGAAAAGTCTTCCTTTAAGTTCTTAATGGCGGCCGCCACAAAATCCCACAACTGCATCCCCGCTTTCTCAGCCACCCATCCGGTTCTTTCCCAGGGCCAGTAAACTCCCCGAGCGTAAATATTTCGCAACCCAGCCTCTTCCATTTTTTTCTCCCCATAAGTGACCGTGAAACAACCTGACATAAACAAAAAAAACAGCAACCTCAGGAATTTCATCGGATTCCTCCGGAAGGTATTGCGCTTGCGGAAAACAGACGCAAGACAATATCAGTTGAGACGGTAGCCACTTCTCTTGTTTATTGAACCTCTGTTCCTGAATTCTCCCTGGAACCTGCCCGCGGTTACAAATTCTGCATGGCCATCACCAAAACCGCAGTTGTTGCCACCCTGGTTACTGGCAAAATGTCTGAAGGAGTAATAGCCAGACCCACTAAAGGCGTCACTGATGTAACCCGGCTGGGTGTAATAAGGGGTCGGTGTACCGGACCATTCGCCGTCGCAAACTAAAATGTCCAGATGAGGGACAGTATGCCAGTCTCTCTTGAACGGTTTGTTGTCAGCAGTAGTTACAACCCAGCCGTGGATTCTGTAATTGAATACATATGACAGATTCTTTGTCCCAGCCAGGTCAGAATAGCCGTAATAGTTTCTGATGCGGTCAGAAGGGCAGGCGAGTAATTTCACATCCATGTACTTGGCCCCACGGTTCTGTCTCGCTAAATCCCACAGAAAAGTTGGCGTTCTGGTTCCATAGGCATCGGAGGCCGGGTACCAGCCGTCATAGTCTTCTGTATAGAGAATATGAGCCAGAACTATCTGTTTCAGATTACTCAGACACAGAGACATTCTGGCACGCTCCCTGGCTTTGGTCAGTGCTGGCAGAAGCATGGCGGCTAAAATCGCAATGATGGCTACCACCACTAAAAGCTCTATCAGGGTGAAACCGAGCTGATGGTCTGAGCAGCGAAATGGTTTTGACCTGAACATTTGCCCCCCTTGTTGAGTAATTATACCATGCTTCGCACTCAAATGGCAAGTTCTGAAGCTCAGGTGTCTGCCGACAAGGCTCTACTGAAGACAGACACATCAGTTTACCGGTTCCCTCGGGTCCTGATTTTTGGCAGCAATTCGCCCTCTTGACAGCCGGAAAATGGTTAAGGTATAATCAGGGCGACAATGAAGTCATCAGGGACTAAGATTACAGTCCCGCAGAGTTAAGAGAACGCCCTCTCAAGACGATGTTGCGTCAAAGAGGGCTTTTTTTTGGCCAGCCGAATCTCGTAAACAAGGAGGAAAGCATGAATTTGCAACAGCCGGGAAGTAATGATGCGCTGGAAACACGAAACAGGTCAAAGGATGTTGCTCCGCAGTCAGGCATCTGTACGCGTTGTTTAGACAGTTGTACTGGTAGTTGCGACGTCTTCAAGGCGTCATTCCGCGGCCGGGAAGTAATCTACCCGGTACCTTTCGGCAGCGTGACCGCTGGCGGAGATAAGAAATACCCGGTAGATTACTCCCACCTGAATATCATGGGTTACGCTCTTGGGGCCAAGGCAATTGACCAGGCTAATCCGGATAAGGCTATCTTCCCGGAAGTGGATACAACCGCGGTCTATGGCCACACCCATCCCATCAGGATGCGTATGCCCATTTTCACCGGAGCCCTTGGTTCCACCGACATTGCCCGGAAATACTGGAAAAGTTTTGCCGTGGGAGCCGCTGTTTCCGGAATAAGCCTGGTAGTTGGAGAAAACGTTTGTGGCATTGACCCTGCTCTGGAATTATATCCTGATGGAAAGGTGAAACGCTCACCGGAGATGGAACGGCGGGTCAAACTTTATCAAGCCTGGCGGGACAACTATGGCGACATCATCGTCCAGAGTAATGTAGAGGACATGCGTCTGAACGTACCTGACTATGTCTCAACCGAACTGGGAGTGGAAGCGATTGAACTTAAGTGGGGTCAGGGCGCCAAATGTATCGGCGGAGAAATCAAAGTCAGGGACTTAGAAACAGCTCTCCTGCTTCAAAAGCGCGGCTATATTGTCACCCCCAATCCTTCAAATCCGGCTGTTCAGGCGGCTTTCAGAAGCGGAGCCATCAAGGAGTTTGAGCGCCACTCCAGACTTGGTTTTATTGACAAGGCTGAGTTCTTAGCGACAGTAGAAATACTCCGAAGAAAACTGGGCGTGAAACGGGTCACCCTGAAGACTGGCGCCTATGGACCACGGGAACTGGCGATGGCGATAAAGTGGTCATCAGAAGCCAGAGTTGACCTGGTTACCATTGACGGCGCCGGTGGCGGAACAGGCATGAGCCCGTGGAGAATGATGGAAGAATGGGGTATTCCTACCTTCTACCTCCAGTGCCTGGCTTATGAGTGTGCCCGGCGGCTCGCCACGAACGGGGAATGGGTGCCTGACCTGGCTATGGGTGGCGGTTTTTCCACAGAGGACCATATTTTCAAGGTACTGGCCATGGGTTCTCCCTACTTTAAGGCTGTCTGCATGGGACGGGCTCTGATGATACCTGGATTTGTTGGCTCTAACATTGAAAGAGTCCTGAAAGGTGGTTCTGACACACCTCGGAACTGGGAAAAACTCCCTCCGGGTATTGCTCGTTATGGCCAGACAGTAGAACAAATCTTTGTCACTTATGAGGAGCTTAAAGAGAAATGGGGCGAAAAACTGGAGCAGATTCCACTCGGCGCCATAGCTATGTACACTTACATTGACAAGCTGAGGACTGGTCTGACCCAGTTCATGGCTGGCGCTCGCAGTTTCAGGCTGGATACATTAAAACGAGAAGATGTCATCGCCCTCACCGAAGAAGCCGCCAGGGTTTCCGGGATAAAGAACGTAATGGAAACCCAGCGGGAAGTGATGCTGAAAATCCTGGAAGGATAAGAAACTTCCGGATAGCAGCCGGCTGATAAATGAAAGGACACCTGGTTGTTGAAGACGGTACGATTTACACCGGGAAGATTTTTGGAGCGCGGGCTGTAAGATACGGCGAGCTCATCTTTAATACCAGTATGACCGGATACCAGGAGATTCTTTTTGATCCCTCTTACAAGGGGCAAATCCTGGCCATGACCTACCCGCTTATTGGAAATTACGGAGTTAACACCGAAGATTGTGAGTCAGAAAGAATCCATCTGGAAGGGTTTGTGGTGCGGGAAAAAAGCAGGATTTATTCAAACTGGCGGGCTCAAAAGTCACTGGAGGAATTATTCAAAGAGCAGAAGGTCGTCGGTCTGGAAGGGGTGGATACAAGAAAAATAACAGAGACCATCAGGGAATTCGGTGCATTGAAGGCGGGTATCTTCCCCGGAAACAGGGATAAGCGGGAGATGGTAACACTGGTTCAAAAGTCCCCGTCGTTGGTGGGCAGAGACATTGTTTCCCGCGTCATAAAATCTGAAGCCTACACCTGGCAAAATTTCGGCAAGTATAAGGTGGTAGTTTTAGATTGCGGAGTTAAGTACAACATTCTGCGGCTACTGGCCAGGTTAAACCTCAAAGTGGTTGTCTACCCTGCCACAGCTCCGTGGCAGGAAATAGAAAAGGAGGAACCTGACGGTATCTTGATTTCCAACGGCCCCGGAGATCCAGAACCACTGAAAACGGTAGTCAGCACCGTTTCCAACCTTGTCGGTAGACATCCTGTTTTTGGCATCTGCCTGGGACACCAGATTCTTGGCCAGGTATTTGGCGGAAAAACATACAAACTTAAGTTCGGCCATCACGGCGCCAATCATCCGGTCAAAGACCTTACCACGGGCAGGATTTATATCACTGTGCAGAACCACGGCTTCTGTGTTGACCAGAGAACTCTTGACGAAACCGAGATTGAAATTACCCACACTAACCTTAATGATGGCACCCTTGAGGGTATGGCGCACAAAAAATGGCCAATTTTCAGCGTTCAGTTTCATCCAGAAGATGCGCCAGGGCCGAGAGACACTGAATATCTGTTCACGAAGTTTTACACACTTATTGAAAATGCCCAGGAGAGCTGACCTTAAGAAAATCATGCTTCTTGGCTCAGGACCAATCATCATTGGTCAGGCATGCGAATTTGATTATTCGGGGGCTCAAGCTTGCAAAGCTCTTAAGGAGGAAGGCTATGAAATTGTCCTGGTGAACAGCAATCCGGCCACGATTATGACCGACCCCGAAATGGCAGACAAAATTTACCTGGAACCACTGGTGCCGGAGATTGTGGCCAAAATCATAGAGAGGGAAAGACCCCAGGCACTACTGCCGACCCTGGGTGGACAGACTGCGCTGAATTTGGCCAGTCAGCTTTACGAACAAGGGGTCCTGCAAAAATACCAGGTGGAGTTGATCGGAGCGGATTATCAGGCAATTAAGAAGGGTGAGGATAGACAGTTATTCAAAGAGGCTATTACCGAAATAGGATATCGTGTTCCGGAAAGTGGAACGGCCCACAACCTGAAGCAGGCAATCAAGATTGCTACTACCATTGGCTTTCCCGTGATTATCCGTCCAGCCTACACCCTGGGAGGCACCGGCAGTGCTGTGGCTTACAATGTTGAAGAATTTAAAGAACTCGCTGAGATTGGATTAAAGGCAAGTTTGACCAACGAAATCCTGATTGAGGAATCTGTACTTGGCTGGAAGGAGTACGAACTGGAAGTGATGAGAGACCTGAAAGATAACGTGGTAATCATCTGTTCCATAGAAAACTTTGACCCGATGGGTGTGCACACCGGCGACAGCATCACGGTGGCCCCTGTACAAACACTGACGGATAAAGAGTACCAGAAAATGAGAGATGCCGCCATAGCAATCATCAGGAAGATTGGAGTCGCCACCGGCGGTTCCAATATCCAGTTTGCCGTCAATCCAGAAAACGGCCAGATGGTGGTAATAGAAATGAACCCCCGCGTTTCAAGAAGTTCCGCCCTGGCTTCAAAAGCCACCGGCTTTCCCATTGCCAAAATTGCCACAAAGCTGGCTGTAGGGTACACCCTGGACGAAATACCCAACGACATTACGAAGAAAACACCTTCTTATTTTGAGCCGACAATTGACTATTGCGTGGTTAAAATTCCCAAGTTTAACTTTGAGAAATTTCCCGGGGCCGTACCTCAACTGGGCACATCAATGAAATCAGTGGGAGAAGTGATGGCCATCGGCAGAAATTTCAAAGAGGCTTTACAGAAGGCCCTCCGAAGTTTAGAAGAACGTTTTTCTGGACTGGAGGACATAAAATTAGAGTGGCCCGTAGAACAGGGCCTGAAGGTGGCTAATCCACAGCGCCTCTTCTACATAAGGGAAGCCTTGCGCCAGGGAAAATCCATAGAAGAAGTCTACCAACTCTGCAACATTGACCGTTGGTTTCTGGCTAATATAGAAGAGATTGTCCGTCTGGAAAAGAAACTGAAAAAAGCCAAGGGGAAACCGCTCAGCTTTGCGATGCTAAAACAGGCGAAGGAGTTTGGTTTTTCAGATAAACAGTTAGCCTGGCTCACCGGTTGTCCAGAATTACAAATATCCAAACTGAGGGAGAAATACGGTCTGCAGGCGCAGTACAAGTGCGTTGACACCTGCGCGGGTGAATTTGTAGCCGAAACGCCCTATTTCTACTCAACATACGAATATTCGGAAATTACCACAGCCAGACAATGACGAAAAAAAAGAAGGTGCTAATTCTGGGAAGCGGACCCAACAGAATCGGTCAGGGAATTGAATTTGATTACTGTTGCGTTCATGCTTCGCTGGCTGCAAAAGAGGAAGGTTACGAGAGCATCATGGTCAACTGTAACCCGGAAACAGTCAGCACCGATTACGATACCTCAGACAGGCTCTATTTTGAGCCAATTACCCTTGAAGACATTCTTAATATTGTCAGGCTGGAAGAACCGGCCGGGGTCATTCTGCAGTTCGGAGGACAGACCCCCTTAAGACTGGCTCTGGCTTTAAGGAAGGCAGGAGCCAAAGTTCTCGGGACAACTCCAGAAGCAATAGATATTGCCGAAGATAGAAAAAAATTCAGCCAGTTGCTCCGCCGCCTGAATTTGAAACAGCCCGCCGGCGCAACAGCAAGAAGTACGCGGCAAGCTCTAACAGTCGCCAGTAAACTGGGCTATCCAGTACTTGTCAGGCCTTCCTATGTTCTGGGAGGCAGGGCTATGGAAATAGTTTACGACAGAACAGCGTTGCAACATTTCATCAAGCGGGCCATTGAAGTCTCACCGCACCACCCGGTACTGATTGACCAATTTCTTGAGGATACCATTGAAGTTGACGTTGACGCTCTCTGTGATGGAAGAACCTGTGTCATCGGCGGCATTATGGAGCATATTGAGGAAGCCGGCATCCATTCTGGAGACAGTGCCATGGTTCTGCCACCCTACAGTCTGGATAGTCGCCTGGTTTCCGCCATAAAAGAAACCACAAAGAGTTTAGCCCTTTCTCTGGGAGTCATCGGGTTGCTCAACATCCAGTGTGCGGTTAAAAATGGTGAAATTTATATCCTTGAAGTCAATCCCCGCGCGTCCCGAACAGTGCCGTTTGTCAGCAAGACCATCGGCCGGCCCTTAGCCAAACTGGCAACAAAAATAATGCTGGGGAAAACACTGGAAGACTTGAAGTTTACCGCAGAAGTTGAAGTACCTTACTTTGCGGTAAAGGAATCTGTGTTCCCCTTCAACCGATTTCCGGGGGTTGACGCTCTTCTCGGTCCGGAAATGAAATCCACCGGAGAAGTAATCGGGCTGGACGTGAATTTTGGTCTGGCTTACGCGAAGAGTCAACTGGCTGCAGGACAATTTTTACCGCTTTCTGGAAGTGTTTTTTTGAGCGTCAAAGACAAGGATAAACCGGCACTCCTTCCGCTGGCCATAGAGTTTTCAAAGTTAGGCTTCAAGATTATCGCCACCAGGGGCACCGCCCACTTTTTAGCCCGGCATGGTATCCGGTCGGAAATAGTCCACAAAGTGTACGAAGGAGAAAGGCCGAATGTTGCGGACTTCATCAGGAATAATCTTATTCAATTGATTATCAATACCTCGTCGGGCATGCGACCAAAAAAAGATACTCTTTCTATCAGAAGCCTGGCCGTAAGCCGGAGCATTCCTCTCATCACAACAATTCCCGGCGCCATGGCTTCTCTGATGGCCATCAAAGCATT
Organism: bacterium; assembly: GCA_029551285.1. Classification (GTDB taxonomy): domain Bacteria; phylum Ratteibacteria; class UBA8468; order B48-G9; family DSTR01; genus JAMWDF01. The sequence continues at coordinate 9,530 of JAKPFT010000048.1, forward strand.
GCGGGAAAGAGAGATTCAGGTGTACGAAATACACGAGTGCTACCGGAAAATTAATTTCTCTTGACAGAGCTACCAGAATAAGGGTAACATATGAAAATACACAATAACTTATGTTGTTCGCTTCCAGGTTCGTGAAGGAACAACATACAGTGGAGCTTTCCTGAAAGGACAGGGAGCGATGAGTAGTTTTAGTACCTGCCCCGGTAAACATAGCGGTTTAAGGGGGCAAGGGCCAGGGTTGGTTTAAGAGAAGAGCAAGAGCGGGCAGTGTTGCCCTTTGCAGGTGATGAAACCTGTAAAGGGCATTTTTTTTTGGAGGAAACATGGTCTTACGAATAGCTCTGGCACAGATTAACACCACGGTGGGCGATCTCTCAGGCAATGGCGAGAGAATTCTGTTGTTCGCGGATAAGGCTGAAAAAGAAGGCTGCCACTTGGTCTGTTTTCCGGAGATGAGCCTTACCGGATATCCGCCAGAAGATTTGCTTTTAAAACCTGATTTTATTCGGGAAAACCTCAAGATGATAAATAAATTAGCCTCCAGCATCAGGACCATCTCAGCGGTGGTTGGTTTTGTGGACACAGGAGAAAATTGCCTGTATAACGCCGCGGCTTTCATTTCTGCAGGCAAGGTCTGCGCTATTTATCATAAGATGTGCCTGCCAAACTACGGCGTTTTTGATGAAAAAAGATATTTCAGGCCCGGTACCGACCCGGTGGTCCTAAACTTTCACCATTTTTCCATTGGCATCAATATCTGCGAAGATATCTGGCGGATTGATGGTCCCCCCAGAATTCAGGTCAGTTACGGAGCCTCGCTTATAATCAACTTAAGTGCTTCGCCCTATCATGCCGGAAAAATTAAGGAAAGAGAAGAGATTGTCAGGCGGGTCTGTCTTGAAAACCAGGTGGCTGTGGCTTACACCAATTTAGTGGGAGGTCAGGACGAACTGGTCTTTGATGGCCAGAGCTTCTTGATGGATAACCGTGGCTGTCTGGTAGGAAAAGCAGCTGCTTTCTCCGAGGACATCCTTATTGCTGAGATAAAATCTCCCGGAATAATCACAGCTCCAGAAGAGCAAGAAAGCCGATTATTGAAAGAACCGCGGCGTACCTCCTCAGAAACTCTAACTAATGTCGACAAATCCCCCACAGAGGCTGCTGAAATTTATCAGGCACTGGTTCTTGGTTTAAGAGATTATGTCCAGAAAAACCGTTTTGAAAAAGTTCTGATTGGGCTCAGTGGTGGAGTTGATTCTGCTCTGGTGGCCACGCTGGCTGTGGATGCCCTCGGTCCGCAGAATGTGTGCGGAGTTTTCATGCCCTCGCGTTTTACCTCGGTTATGTCCCGGGAAGATGTCTGTCTGCTTGCCGCCAGCCTGAGCATTGTTCTTCTCACCATCCCCATTGACAGATTGTTTCAGGCGTATCTTGAACTTCTCTCTGAAACCTTTGGTAGTAAGAAACCGGATGCGACAGAAGAAAACCTTCAGGCAAGAATTCGGGGCAATATCCTTATGGCTCTATCCAATAAGTATGGGTATCTGGTATTGACTACCGGGAACAAGTCCGAACTCAGTGTTGGCTACGCAACCCTTTACGGTGATATGGCCGGAGGTTTTGCCGTTATCAAAGACGTATACAAAACGATGGTGTATGAACTGGCCCGTTACCGAAATTCTCTGGATAAAGTCATTCCCGAGCGGATCCTGGAAAAGGAACCAACCGCGGAACTGAGGGCTAATCAGAAAGATACTGATACGCTGCCCCCTTACGAATTATTGGACAGGATTCTAAAGGAATATATTGAGCAGGACAGAAGTGCCACAGAGATTATCGCAGGGGGCGTGGAACCAAAAGTGGTCAGGAAAGTAATCCAGATGGTGGATGCCAATGAATACAAGAGACGTCAGGCGCCGCCCGGTATAAAAATAACCACTAAGGCGTTTGGCCGGGACAGAAGGATGCCCATAACAAACCTCTACAGAACACAATGAGAAATTATGCTTAACGAAATCACAATAAGCAGACCAGAATTTTGATTCTTGAAAGGTTGCGGGGATCTGACTTGTATCAGTTGGCTACCTCCCGCTGAGAGGAAGAGAAATGGACACAAAAGTGATGCTGGATACTATCTGGGTTTTGCTGACTGCTATGCTGGTTTTCTTCATGAATCTGGGCTTCGCCATGGTGGAATCAGGTTTTACGCAGGCGAAAAACTGCGTGAATATCCTTGCCAAGAATTTCGTTGTTTTTGCAGTTTCCTCGTTAGGCTTTCTGCTTTTGGGCTGGGGACTGATGTTTGGGGATGGAACATCTTTTTCAGGCACACAGGGCCTGTTTATGTTGAACGGATGTGATAACTCTCCAGCCACAGGTTCAGCTTACAAAGGCGTGTATTCATCTTTATCATGGGCAGCCGTACCACTTTTTGCCAAGTTCTTCTTCCAGTTAGTTTTTTGCGGAACAGCGGCTACCATTGTTTCCGGCGCAGTGGCTGAAAGAATTAAATACAAAACATTTATCATTTTTGCTTTCTTCATGACCATGTTCGTTTACCCCATAATAGGCCACTGGATATGGGGGGGTGGCTGGCTGAGCCGGCTGGGTATGCTTGATTTCGCCGGTTCTACAGTGGTTCACTCCGTTGGAGGATGGGCCGCTTTGTCCGGTGCATTGCTATTGGGACCCCGTTTCAACAAATATGGACCTGAAGGCAAAACCAGGGCAATTCCCGGGCACAGCATACCTTTGGCCACAATAGGCACCTTTGTCCTGTGGCTGGGCTGGTTTGGTTTTAACCCGGGTTCTACCATGGCGCTAAATCCCATGGTCATTTCTCACGTGTTGCTGGTCACCAACACAGCGGCTGCGGCCGCTGTTTTAAGTTCCACAACTACCTCCTGGTTGCTGTTAGGTAAGCCTGATATAGGCATGACACTAAACGGCTGTCTGGCTGGACTGGTGGCTATTACTGCACCATGTGCTTTTGTCTCGCTTCAAAGTTCACTCCTCATTGGCCTGATCGCCGGAGGGCTGGTAGTTCTTTCGGTAATTGGCCTTGACCGCTTGAAAGTTGATGACCCGGTGGGCGCCATTTCTGTGCACCTGATCAACGGAGTCTTCGGAACGCTGTGTGTGGGTTTATTCGCCCAGCAAGGTATCACTGAACTGGCTACCGTCAATGGATTACTTTCCGGTGGAGGCTGGCACCTTTTCGTGATACAAGTGATTGGAGTTCTTGCCTGTGGAGTTTTTGTCTTCACGTTATCTTCTTTAGCCTGGCTCATTCTTAAAGTAACCGTTGGAATCCGAGTAAGCCTTCAGGAGGAAATTATAGGCCTGGATATAGGCGAACACGGCAATTCCGCTTACCCGGAGTTTGTGACCCGCAAACCCGGCTATTCCTTCCAGATATATAACCAGGAACAGCGAGGGAGAACATGAAAAAAATAGAAGCAATTATAAGACCTGAAATGTTTGAATCGGTCCGGGATGCCTTATTGAAAATCGGTTGCCAGGGATTGACGGTGAGCGAGGTTGAGGGACATGGAAAACAAAAAGGATTGGTTCAGCAATGGCGCGGAGAGAAATACCAGGTTTACCTTTTGCCAAAATTGAAATTGGAAATCGTTGCCCGCGACAGAGATGTAGAGCTAATAGTAAGAACCATTATGGATTCCGCCGGAACCGGTCAAATCGGTGACGGAAAAATCTTTGTTTACGATGTCTCTACGGCCGTAAGAATCAGAACCGGAGAAAAAGGAGAAAAGGCACTGTGAGAACAAACCTATAACCAGGGAGGGGCGAATGGAAAGAAGAAAAGAAGGATTGGTGCGCTGGAATGGAGAACAAAAGGAAACGGAAATACAAAGGGTTGTGAAGTTGATAAAAGACAACCACATCCAGATAGTTGATTTGAAATTCAATGATTTGCCTGGGTTGTGGCAGCATTTCTCCATACCGGTCTCGGAACTGACGGAGATTGACGACCCAATAAAGAGCATCTGGGCGGAGGGAATAGGTTTTGACGGGTCCTCCATCAGGGGCTTTCAGAAAATTCAGGAATCAGACATGATTCTGATGCCTGATCCGGCGACCGCGGTTGTTGATTACATCTGTGAAGTGCCCACCCTGAGCATCATATGTGATATTTATGACCCGCTGACCAGAAAACCCTATACCAGAGATCCCAGGTACATTGCCAAGAAAGCGGCTGATTTCCTGCGGGAAACAAAACTGAGTGACAAGAGTTTCTGGGGACCGGAGATGGAGTTTTTCATCTTCAACGACATACGGTTTGACCAGACAGAAAATGCTGGTTACTACTTCCTGGATTCTCTGGAAGGAGAATGGAATTCAGGACGGGATGAGAAACCGAATTTGGGTTATAAGCCGAGATACAAAGAAGGCTATTTTCCGGTTCCTCCGCATGATTCCCTGCAGGATTTCAGAAGTGAAATTATTCTCACTATGATAAAAACCGGCATCCCGGTTGAGGTTCATCACCACGAGGTGGCCACCGCAGGTCAGTGCGAAATAGACATGAAATTTGATACCATGGTGCGGATGGCGGATAAATGCATGATGTATAAATACATCGTCAAGAACATGGCCAGGAAAAGAAACTTAGTCGCCACTTTCATGCCCAAACCGATATTCGGGGACAACGGCAGCGGAATGCACACGCATCAGTCCCTGTGGAAAGACGGGAAAAATCTGTTCTTTGATTCCAAAGGTTACGGTATGATTAGCGAGACAGCCCGGTATTACATTGGCGGGTTGCTCAAACACGCGCCGTCTCTGCTGGCCTTTTGCGCCCCAACAACCAACTCCTACAAGAGACTGGTCCCGGGATACGAAGCCCCGGTGAACCTCGTTTATTCCGCGCGCAACCGGAGTGCTGCAGTACGTATTCCGGTATACACGGAAAACCCAAAGTCAAAAAGGATTGAGTTCAGACCGCCAGATTGTTCGGCCAATCCTTATCTTGCCTTTGCCGCCATGCTCATGGCCGGGCTTGACGGCATCATGAAAAAGATTGACCCCGGGGAGCCCCTGGATAAGAACACCTATGACCTTGCTGAGGCAGAAAAGTCTAAGATACCAACGGTACCAGGTTCTCTCCAAGAGGCTATCAAAGCCTTAGAAAAGGACCATCTATTTCTGCTGGAAGGCGGAGTTTTCACCCAGGATGTGATTGAGACCTGGATAGAATACAAAACGGAGAAGGAAATTGAAGCTTTGAAACTTCGGCCCCATCCTTATGAATTCTACCTTTATTTTGACATCTAAGGTTTTGCCAAAGGTTTACTGCCACCGGTTAACAGATAGGGAGCGGTAAGACGGCCGTAAATTCAAAGGAGCCCCTTGGAAGACAAAAGTTTCGCACGCGGAAATGTCAGAACAACAATGTCCGGCCACCATGGCATGTGCGCTGGAGAAATGAAAAAGGGCAGCTGTGGAGTGGGCTTCTTATGCCACTGCCAAGGACACAAGAGTAACAAAATGGTGCGTGATGCCTTACTGGCCCTGCAAAGACTTGCCCATCGGGGTGCCACTGGAGCTGACCCTGAAACAGGAGATGGAGCCGGCATTCTCATCCAAACACCCCATGAGTTCTTCGCCAACGTGTGCGCCCAGAACCAGATAAAGATTCCTGAATACGGCAAGTATGGCACCGGCCTTGTTTTCTTACCCCGGGAAAAAGAAAACTACGATTTCTGTAAGAATGTTTTCACTCAAACTGTCACTCGGGAGAACCAGTGTTTTCTTGGCTGGCGGAAAGTGCCCATCTCCGAAAGCGCTATTGGACATCTGGCCAAAGAAAGTCTACCGGTGATTGAGCAACCTTTCATTGGCCAGGGACCGCAGATTGAAGAGCCCGATCAGTTTGAACGCACACTTTACCTCATACGCAAAACAGTGGAAAAAGTGGTTCTTGAGCGAAAAAAGAAAGTCAACTTCTTTTTCCATGTGGCCAGTCTCTCCTCAAGAACTTTCGTCTACAAGGGGCTCCTGAAACCGGAGCAACTGCCTGTTTTCTTTCCTGACCTTCAGGATGAGCGCATTAAGAGTGCTATCTGTCTTATTCATTCTCGCTACAGCACCAATACGTTTCCGACCTGGGACTTAGCCCAGCCGTTCAGATTCCTGGCCCACAACGGAGAAATTAACACCCTGAGAGGGAACATAAACTGGATGAAAGCCAAAGAGAACCTTCTGAAGAGTCCTCTCTTCGGTTCGCAGATAGCCAAGCTAAAACCCATCATTACACCAGAAGGTAGTGATTCCGCCTCATTAGACAATGTTCTGGAACTTTTGGTTATGGCCGGACGAAAGCTGCCCCACGCACTCGTGATGCTCATTCCGCAGGCATGGGAAGACAATTGTGCCATCAGCGAAGAACTTCGGGCGTTTTACCGTTACCATGCCTGTCTAATGGAACCATGGGACGGGCCGGCAGCCATCGCTTTTACTGACGGTACCCTGGTGGGCGGCGTTCTTGACCGCAATGGTCTAAGACCGGCCAGATACTGGGTCACACGAGACGATGTCGTGGTTATGGCTTCAGAGGCCGGGATTCTGGATGTGCCCCCTGAACAAATCTGTCTCTCTAAAAAACTGGGCCCCGGACAAATGTTTCTGGTGGACACCAAACAACAGCAAATTTTGTCTGACCAGCAGATAAAATCAGCCCTGGCCGTGAGAAAACCGTACCGGCACTGGGTAAACAACAACCTTAGAGAGATGGAAGCGAAAACAGTTCACAAAGCCACTGCTCTTTCCCACGCGCCAGACAGGCTCACCCGGTCTTCGGAACAGGAATCCGACAACCAGGTATCTGCCCACCCCGATAATTTACTGTTTTTGATGAAGGCCTTTGGCTATACCAGAGAAGATTTAAACATGGTCATTAAACCGATGGCTGAGGATGGAGAGGAACCTGTTGGTTCTATGGGTAATGATACCCCCCTGGCTATTCTTTCCAGGAAACCGCGCCTCATTTACGATTACTTTCGCCAGCTCTTCGCCCAGGTAACCAATCCGCCGATAGACCCGATCAGAGAGGAAACAGTCATGAGCCTGGCCAGCTATCTTGGCCGGAGGAAGAATCTGCTGGCGGAAACCGCCCAGCACTGTCGAAAACTCTATGTCAGGTATCCAATTCTGACTGATGCTGAATTGAATCACATCAAACATCTCCGAATGGCTGGTCTCCGAACGAAGGTCATCTCCACTCTTTACAGGGCTGGAAACATTCACCCGCTGGCGACCGGAGAACCACAGTCCTGCCACACCAGGAATTTTGTGGCAGCCCTGGACAGAGTCTGCGAAAAATCTTATGCCGCTTTAAAAAAAGGCTACACAATTCTGGTTTTGAGCGACCGGGGCGTAGCTCCGGAATGGGCTCCACTGCCAGCCTTACTGGCAGTGGGCGCAGTTCACCAGTTTCTCGTGCGCAGGGCCGTCCGTTCCCAGGTAAGCCTTATAGTTGAAACCGGCGAGGCCTGGGAAGTACATCATTTTGCCACGCTCTTCGGTTATGGCGCTGGCTGTATTAATCCTTATCTTGCTTATCAGGTCGTCAGCTACCTGGTGGCAGAAAAGATGCTGAAAGTGAATGCTGAGCAGGCTCTGACTAATTATCGCCGCGCGCTACTCAAGGGAATTCTGAAGGTTCTCTCTAAAATGGGGATAAGCACCCTGCAGAGTTACCGCGGAGCCCAGACATTTGAGGCTATTGGTCTGGCCAGGGAAGTAATAGATAGATGCTTCCAGGGGACCACCTCGCGTGTGGCCGGTGCCGGATGGACTGTGCTGGCCCGAGAAGCGTTCCTGAGACATCAATCATCCCGGGACAAAGGGCCTGACTGTTTACCTTGCGGCGGCTTTTATCAGTGGAAAAAGAACGGAGAATTTCACCTGTGGAATCCGCTGACTATTCCACTGCTACAGCAGGCCTGCCAGACCAATTCCTATGAAAAGTATGCGGAATTTGCGCGGTTTATTAACGACCAACGTGAGCAGCCCTGTACCCTGAGAAGTTTACTAAGTTTCTCCAGAAAAAACCCCATCCCCCTTTCCCGGGTAGAACCTGCGGAGAAAATTCTTCCACGTTTTGTCGCCGGTGCTATGAGTTACGGTGCGATCAGTCCCGAAGCGCATGAAACCATCGCTCTGGCGATGAACCGGCTTGGTGGAAAGTCAAACACAGGCGAAGGTGGTGAGGACCCAGCCAGGTTCGTACCTCTTCCCAACGGAGACTCCAAAAAGAGTGCTATCAAACAGGTAGCCTCTGGAAGATTTGGCGTGACCACCAACTATCTGGTTAATGCCGAAGAGATTCAGATCAAAATTGCCCAGGGAGCAAAACCAGGAGAAGGAGGTCAACTGCCAGGCCACAAGGTAACTGAGTTGATAGCCCGCACCAGATGCACAACACCGGGAGTAACTCTAATCTCTCCCCCTCCCCATCACGACATTTACTCCATAGAGGACCTGGCCCAGCTGATTTACGACCTGAAGCGGGTAAATCCAACCGCCCGGATTAGTGTCAAACTTGCTTCAGAAATTGGAGTTGGCACTGTGGCTGCTGGCGTAGCCAAAGCGGGTGCCCAGATGATACTTATATCCGGGGGTGACGGAGGCACCGGTGCTTCGCCTCTGAGTTCCATCAGATATGCTGGTTCTCCCTGGGAATTAGGTCTGGCCGAGACACATCAAACTCTCATTCTTCATAACCTGCGTCATAAAGTAAAACTTCAGGTTGATGGTCAAATGCGAACAGGCAGGGATGTCGCCATCGCCGCACTTCTTGGGGCAGATGAATACGGATTTTGCTCAAGTCTCCTGGTAGTTCTGGGGTGCGTCATGCTCCGTCATTGCCATCTGAATGAGTGTGTTCTTGGCATTGCTACCCAGGAAGAGCGTTTCAGAAAAAATTTCCGGGGGAAACCCGAGCACATTATCAACTATTTTCACTTTGTGACCAGAGAATTACGTGAAATCATGGCTGACCTGGGCATGAGAAGCCTGGAGGAGATGGTAGGAAGAACAGAGTTTCTGGAGTTAAACAAAACAGTTCTCCCCTGGAAAGCAAAAAAAATTGATCTCTCCAGACTGCTCCATCGTCCTCAATCCAGAGTTTATTGCCATATCGCAAGAGATGGTAAAGCAAACTGCCACCCGGAGGAGATTGACGATAAAATTATCCGGGAAGCGAGTAATTTGCGCCGCGGCCAGCGCCAGAGAATTTCTCTTAAAATTAGCAATAGCGACCGGGCTGCAGGGGCTAAACTGAGCGGCTATCTCACGCGCCTTTTTGGAGAAACAGGATTACCCGAAGACTCCCTGTGGTGTCACTTCCGGGGAACAGCCGGCCAGAGTTTTGGAGCCTTTCTGTCCAGGGGCATCACCTTTGAGTTAGAGGGTTTTGCCAACGATTATGTCGGGAAAAGCCTCTCTGGTGGCAAATTAATAATTTACCCGGATAAGAAAACTACCTACCGAGCGGAAGACAACATTATTGCTGGCAACACCTGCTTCTATGGAGCGACTTCAGGTGAGGCTTACCTCTGCGGTCAAGCCGGGGAAAGATTTTGCGTAAGGAATTCAGGAGCTACGGCTGTGGTGGAAGGCGTGGGTGACCACGGACTGGAATATATGACCGGAGGAAAAGTTCTCGTTTTAGGCCCGGTAGGTAGAAACTTCGCTGCAGGAATGTCTGGCGGTCTGGCTTTTGTCTACGACAGAAATGGAGACTTCTCTTCAAGATGCAATCAGAACATGGTGGCGCTTGAGGAAGTCAACGAAGACGATGCCACAGATATCCAGCACCTTCTCAGCCAGCATTGCCGATATACCGGCAGCCCGCTGGCCAGAAAGATTTTGGACAACATGAGAAAGGAAATTGGGAAATTCATTAAGGTCGTGCCGTTGGAATACCGTCAAATTCTGAGAAACAGAACATCGGTAAGAACGGGCCTGCCCATCCGGATTAACAACCAGTCTTTTCAATGTCTCGGTTGCGGAACGCCTTTCTGCCACTGGGCCTGTCCGGCCGGGAATCTCATTCCGGAGTGGCAAGCTCTCCACTCCCGGGGACTTCTCCGGCAAGCGGGTAGACTTCTGCTTGCCACTCACAGTTTTCCCGAGATAACAGGTAGAATTTGCCCGGCGCTGTGTGAATATGCCTGCGTGCAAAACAAAATTGATTGCACAGCCAAAATTCAGGCAACAGAGTTAGAAATTGCCGAGACCTTGTTTGCCCGGGGCCTGGTCAGACCAGAATTGCCTGAGCATCGGACAGGAAAAAAAGTGGCCATAGTTGGGTCAGGGCCAGCCGGACTTGCGGCGGCACATTTGCTGAACCGATTCGGACACGAAATTCTGGTTCTGGAAAGGGATGATATGCCGGGCGGTCTCCTCCGCTATGGAATACCAGACTTTAAACTTGAAAAACACGTTCTGGAAAGACGTCTGGCGCTCCTGAAAAAGGAAGGGGTAAAGTTTGCCACCGGGGTTAATGTTGATGCTGCCGTACTCCAGGAGCTGTGCCGGGACTTCCACGCTGTATGTCTGGCCGGGGGTTGCCGTGTCCCAAGAGATCTCCATATTCCCGGCAGGCAGCTTAAGGGTATTCACTTTGCCCTGGAGTTTTTGACTCAGTTCAACTGGCTGGCTGCCGGAAAAACCATACCAGAAGAAAAAAGGATAAACGTCAGTCAGAAGAAAGTCGTTATTGTTGGTGGAGGTGATACTGGAGCCGACTGCGTGCAAGCGTGTCTCCGCCAGGGAGCACTCCGTGTTTTCCAGCTTGAACTGTTGCCAAAACCTTC
>JAKPFT010000082.1 GCA_029551285.1 bacterium
TCCCATACTTCTTTGCCAGCGCATACGCCGAAAGATTACTCTCCTTTATCGCTTGCCTTATCGCTATTGTCGTGGTTGCATTTCTGTGTAATCTTATTTCCATGTCGGGTATTTTACAACTTAACCTATCGTTAGTCAACATTTAGGCTTTTTCTTTGAGGAGTGTCAAACCTTCCGGCGGGAAAATGGCTACTGTGATTCCTACTGGCGTCCCGGCAAAGCCTTGACGATGGATTCATCAAACTTAAACCTGATCTTCAGATAGGGCCCTTTTCCCTGGTAACTGTCTCCCACCAGGTCAGTGTCAAAATCATCAAAGGAATACCCCAGAGACAGCCAGACATTCTTAATCAGCCGATACCCCACCTCCATACTGCCACCCACCATAAGACTGTGGGCCAGCCGGGAGCGGAGAAGACGCGCTTCCAGTGCGAAATCAAATCTATCCGTGATATCCCGGAGAACTCTGCCGGAAATTAAATCGGTGTAGTGGGTAAAACCACTTTCCAAAGAGAGTTTGCCTGCGTACTTACCTGACCACTGGGTTTGTGCGCTGGTCTGATAATTAACTTCTGCAGAAATAATGTAGGCATTACCCCGGTAACCGGAATCGGTCATCGTGTCTTTATCGTTTTTGAATTCCAGCCGGAGCAGACCGTTAAAACGGTCATCTTCCAGTGGCCGGTAAGCCAGACCCAGCAAGGTTCGACCGGTCCGTCGCTGTCCTGAATCCATATTGTCCAGGAAGAAACGTTGCCGGAAAAGACCGTAAAGGTCCGACTTCAACCGGTAAGCTGCTCCGACTTCTCCCAGGTAGGTATCTTCTGAGCTCTGATGGCGGTATTCCAGACGACCGGTCAGCTTCAGATTATCGGCCGGCAGATATTCCACCCCCGTGGCCACTGCCAGACCATCAGGCTGTTCCTGCCGCTCGCGGCCACTGACCGTGGTCAAATTTTCTATCCGGATATCTCCGGTAATGTCCGGACCTAAAAGGAAGCGATTGCGCAGACCGATGGCCTGCTGATTTCTGCCTCCATCAAGACCGTCGCTCAACCGGTATTCATTGAAAGCCACAGTATTGCGAAACACCTCGGCCTCCACACCCAGCGCCGTTCGCATTTCCGTCCGACCGGCGTACTGGCCATACTGCTGTCGCAGATATAACTTCCGGTTTTTCTCCAAACGGTAATCCACACCAAACTGGCTGATGACATCTTCCGTAGAAAGAAAATTTTGCCGGTGTTCCAGAGAGAGAGAAAAGTCGGAACTCAGTTGCCGTTCCACCCGGAAGCGGACCGCGGTAGAACGCTCCGGAATATCTTCCCTGATGTCAAAGGGAAACCGGCTATTCGGGTCCGGCGGGGCCACATAGGTACCTCTTGCTGTTTCATGATAGAACTCTATCAGAAAGCTGGTCGGCCCGCTTTTCTTTTCCAGCCCAAGACCAGCGTACCGGTGTTTCATCTGATTAAGGGTATCATCTTCCTGCAGTGTTCTGCCGCGGAGAGTTAGTGAATTGTTAAGCAGATAGGCAACATCCAGACTGTATTTGCGCATGCCTCTCATCGCGTCAATAGCTGATAGATTCCCAAACCAGGTGCCTGTTTCGCGATAGTGTGCCAGTAAAGACAGCTTCTCGGTCGGATGGCTTTCCAGATTGACCATCCATCCCCCGTCACTCTTTGGCGCCAGGACACCGGCTTCTTCAAAAAGAGACCTGCTCCTGGCCCATTCAGCCTTAAGCACCGTCTTCCCCGGCAGACGCAACGTTAAATCGGCCCCCGACAGCAAATAATCTGAGATTTCGTTCTCTTCCCTGATGGCCGTGAGGCCCACCTCAATCCATGGTTGAACCTTCACCAGGGCTCTGGTTCCGTAAAGATAATGAGACTGACCACCTGAAGTTTCATAACTGACCACAATGAAAACAGGATTGAAATCACTATCATGACTGGGAACAGGCTCTTTGAAAAGGATACCCCCTGAATCGTAGTCAACCACATAATCTGTTCCCCTTACCCGTCCTTCCCGTTTCAGAACTCTCTCGGTCTGTCTTCGGTCCCTTGTTTCTATCACGACCAGTTCGCTCCCTTCCACCACCGGGACACCGGAAAGGTAATAGTATCCGGAAATGCCCCTTCCGGGGATAGCCTCCATCTTTTGGGTCTGGTCGGTCCGGCTGGCAAAAGCCTTAACCTGCACTTTTTTTGTTTTTACTTCGGTTTTAATCCCGGTCAGGGTTCGCGTAAACGCCGTTAGAACCGTATCTGAAAAATCTGTGCGGATATCTCCGTACATCAAGTAAGACCGATTTCTATCAAGACGGACGTAGAGTTTCTCCCGGGACAGAGCCTCAAAACCGAGCCGGCTCTCATCGCCGTAAATGGGATACAGTTCATCTGATTCCGTGTTAATCAGACGGTGGTTGAAGTAATCGGGAGTGCTCTCCTTGTGGGAATCGTAAGACGCTGTCAGAAGAATGTCCTGACTGACCTTTCCCTTGAGGAAGAAGGCGCCCCGGCCCCCGGCATACCAGTTTTCGCGGAACCACCGCTCTTTTCTGAGGAATTCAGTATCTCCACTTTTCTGGCCGTGTCCCACGGTAATCTCACCCAGACCCACCAGGAAAAGATTTCTCAAATGCGGGGCGAAGAAAATTTTCCGCGTCTCCTGCAGCTGGTCGTAACCGACCACAATGGTGGCTTCACCTGGCTGAAGAGGCGCCCGAAGGTAAAACCGGGCCACGCCGTCAACACAGGCTACCTGAAAACCACTTTCCCCCGGGTCAGCATCCTGACCGACAAGTTCACCGCTGGTAGTCTCCACCGTAAGAAATCCTGGATAATTGACACGGTATCCGCCTTGGTCCACCACCCACGCTTCTATCTTCAACAGGGATGTGCCATCAGCGGGAAACTCTTTCTGCTCCGGTTGAATGACAATCCCTTGCGGCCGACCGACGCAGATCACGGTAATCTCCTGACTGGCTCTGACATTACCGAAATCGTCCCGGACTTCTGCCCCCAACCAGTTTTTTTCCCCGGCCACCAGCCGCAGACCGATAAACTCGGCCAGACATACTTTGCCTTCGTGATTTTCTATCTTCTGCCCGATACTTTCTTTACCTACCGGCTTACCGTTGAGAAAAAGGTTCAGGCTTGCACCCAGAGGAAATTTAACCATTACCCTTAAGGTATCACCTGAGATAATCTCCCCGTTTTCAGGGGTCAGAAAAGCCAGATCCGGACTCATGGTTAAAATTTGTTTTTCCATAGTCAGCGGCGGGGACTTGCTCACAGAAGAGATACCACTATTTCCGGAAGACCTGACTCTTTGCTCATCTTCAGCCGGACCACTGCGACCGGTTTTGCTGTCTGCACAAAGGGAACTGCCCTGAGAGTTCTGCGGCAAAGATGGGGAAGCACCGACTTCCCCCACCTTCTCTTTTTCGGGGTAGACAATCCGGTCTTTAAGGTAGTAGCCTTTTCTGATTATCGCCTCTGGAAACATCTTCCTGATTTCTTCCAGGACAGAGGAAAGTTCATCATTTCCTTTAGCCACGCCGACCCTGAGGACATAGTTTTCGCCGATACGTTCCACCCGAACATAAGAAAAACCACGTTTTTCCAGTTTTTTTGCCCCGGCACAGGCTGACTCAAACCCCGTTTTGGGATAAGAAGCCACCTGGATGGTAACAATCGTAGCACTCTCTTTTTCATTTGAAACCAGAGGGAAGTTCACCTTAAGCAATCCGTGGGCCGGCAGGTCAACAAACTGGGAAGTGGCACTTCCGGCATACCGATTACTTTTTCCCCGAGGAGTAAGCCCTGGCGGTAAGCTGGTTTTGTCCAGACGCAAAACATGGGTGCCCGGGACCACTCCGGGAAAGGAATATTTACCATTGTTATCAGTAACCACGCGGCTGCCATCCTCCAGGAAAAGAACTACGCCGCCAAGACCGACTTCCTCCTTCTGCTGAACTCCGTCGCTATTAATGTCCAGGAAAACCTTGCCAATGATTGTGCCGCGACTGGTGAAGACGCCCTCGTTAATTTTCACCTTGCAGGCCACCGGGAGTGAAACTACCCGTTGACCGAGGCTGGAGCCCCGGGCCAGGACGACATTGCGACCATCTCCCCGCTGACTGTCCACACCCACCGCCACACTGTAACTGATTTTTACGGAATCGCCAGGCTGAATGGTCCCCAGGGACCAAATCAGCGTGCGAGATTCCCCTGTTGTCGGCTCTCCAAGTACCCCGGTATCTCCGGAAGTGGAACCTCGTACATAGCCAAAACCGTGTGGCAAGGTGTCCACCACTTCCACAGAGGAAACAACAACTGCCCCGGTATTGGTAACCTCCACGGTATAGCGCACCAGGTCACCTATGGCCGCACTCTGACGGTTAGCAGTTTTGGTAACCCTCAGGGTACTGAGCGGCGGGTCAACCGGGATATCAAAATTAACCGGCGGCATCCCGGCCACAAGCGTGAAATCTTTTCCGTAGGAAGCCTCCACCACCCGGTACCCGGAGGGCAGCTGGTCCTGGGAAACCGCGGAAGGAAAGGTATAGCCAGATGGAGGAATAACTTTGAAGCAATAGTTCCCTGGAGGAACAAAGAGAAAAGCAAACCGGCCGTCAGCGCCGGTGATCACCTGGTTGGGCTGACCGGCTGGCAAATCGGCTGGACTTACCGGAGTGTTCGTACCACCGTAGCAAAGAATCACCGTGGCACCAGCCACAGGGGTACCGGTGGCTGCATCAAAAACAACTCCAAAGGGATCAATGTAAGCCTCAGCCGGGACAGCCGTCGTTCCGTCAACCGGGTCGGTATAATCCGCTCGCAGATGGGTATCCGCTACGCCCCATGTCTGCCTTTGAAAACTACCGAGGAAGACACCGCTGTCAGGGCCACTTTCTGTAAGAACAAGCTGGGCTGTCTCTCCAGCCGTCTCATTAGTAACAACCACCAGAACTGTTTCCGCCCTGGCGGAATCAAGATTCTGGTCAGGGTCCAGTACCCGCACATAAATATAGCCGCCAGTCTGTAAGTCTTCAGCCTGATAAAAACCAGTCCTGTTGCCCGTGCTATCAAGAAACTCAACACTTCCGGCCGTGCGACCAGAAATAAAAACGGTAGCCGTAGCCCTCAATTCTCCAGCTTCCAGCGTCTCGGCCACTGCTGTATTTTCCAGACTCGTGTTGGCCGGGAAGGAAACCGGCACCTGGATTGTCAGGTGGAGGCTGCGACTCTCACCGACTTCCACTGTTCCCAGATTCCAGATGACGCTGCCTCCCGAGAAAACGCCGCCTGCATCAGCGCTCACAAAAGCGGTGCCTCCGGCAAGAGCGTCCCTGACTACCACTCCATGAAGCGGTATCAGTCCGGAGTTGGAAAGGTCAAGTGTGTAGGTGATGCTGCTGCCGGCTCTCACTGTCTGCGCCTGCGCTTTCTTGGAAAAAATAAAGGAAGCCTGCCGGGAAACGATGGCCGTCACCGTGTTGGATGCTGCCTGTCCTGAGCCGCTGAGCAGACAGGCGCTATTGGCAATCACCTGACCCTCCCGGGCTAAGGGCGAGACTGTCACCTCAAAGGAAACTGAACCTTCAGCTCCTGGCGCCAGTGTTCCCAGGTCCCAGACAACAGTTCGGTCAACCATCACCCCGCCGGAGGTGACTGAACCGGGGACATAAGCCGTGCCTTCCGGCAGATTATCTCTGAGCTGCACGCTGGTAGCCGGCGCATTTCCACGATTTCTGTAATGGACTGTGTAGGTAAGTGTGCCGCCGGGCCTGACCGCTGCCAGGCTCTGCGTCTTACTTAATTCTAAGTTGGCGCTCACCCCGACAGTGGTGGCAAGACTGCCCCGGACGGACGCCTCTGTGCTGGTAAGAGAAAATTCGTTGACGACCTGACTTCCTGTCTGAATGACCGACGGGTCCCCTGAAGGATAGTCAGACGAGGTTTTAACCCGGACAGTGACCGAGACCGAGCCATAGCCACCAGCAGGAAGGGTCCCGAGAGCCCAGGTAACGGTGCCCCCGGCGGGTGGCCCGGGAGTGTAAATTCCACCGGCTGTGGCAGATTGAAAGACCACGTAGTCAGAAAGCTGGTCAACTAAAATCAGATTGCTGGCGGCAGCGTTACCGGTGTTTTCATAATGGAGCGTGTAGGTGAGCAGCGCGCCCATCGCCACCGGATCAGAACTTGCCTGCTTGCTAATCTTCAGGACAACGCCTGCGGAGACCGGTGTCTGAACACTGGCCGTTACCCGCGGTAAAGCGTTCCCACGGGCATCCCGGTAATCAACAAACACCGTGTTGACGACAGGAGTTCCGGGCGGGGGAGTGAGAGCCAGAGAAAGACCAGTAGCCAGAAAAAACAGGCTAAAGACAATTACTCCCCCCACCCTCTTTCTCCAGAAACAGGAGAGAACTCCTATCATTCTTTTATCCTTTTCAGTCAATCTTCACCTGGAACTGAACCACCCAGGTACCACCAGGTCCCAGGTTGATAGCGGCACCGCTTCCGGCAATAACCGCCCTGGAGGTCGCGTCGTATCTGCCGCCATCACCATCGCTGGCGTCGGTCCGCGGGGTCAATGTGGCTACCGTCGCCCCGGTCTTAATGGAACCGGCCTGATAACTGGTGTACTGCGGAATGATGTCAGAAATCACCACATTGGTAGCGGCGCCAGAGCCGGTGTTGGTAACAGTGATGGTGTAAGTCAGCACAGTCCCCGGCGGCTGGCTGCCGGTGGGCGTCACTGTCTTGGTTACGGAAAGCACCGGTGCCGTGACTGTGGTGGTAAGGATTTCCGGGTCTGTCACTGAAGCGTCCCGGGCAGAGGAACCGGTCACCGTGGTCACATCAACTGCGCCGTCAGAACTACCCGCCGGCACGGTCGCGACAGCCAGAATGCGGATGCTTCCGCCATTGGGTGTCAGAATACCGGTATCTATCTTGCCATCGCCGTTGGTGTCAGTC
Organism: bacterium; assembly: GCA_029551285.1. Classification (GTDB taxonomy): domain Bacteria; phylum Ratteibacteria; class UBA8468; order B48-G9; family DSTR01; genus JAMWDF01. The sequence continues at coordinate 6,993 of JAKPFT010000082.1, forward strand.
AGCAGGTAATCACCGTTGGTACCGGGGATCCCGTTGGCGTCAACGTCAGCCCAGAAGACCCAGGACCAGGCAGAAGTTGAATTGTAAACCAGGTTAATCCGGTCAGCCGCATTACCATTGTTGGTTGCGGTGAAACTATAGACAACCTGGTCGCCCGGGTTGTAACTACCGCTTCTGTCCGGGTCAAGCAGAATCGCGGTGTAGTAGCCGACGGTGGCGCTGGCGGTATTGGTCGTAGCGGTATAGGTCGGGCCGCCAGGCGTCAGATTGTAATGCGCCGTCAGACTGTTGGAAATCTCCGCTCCCTGCGTGACACCGCTGTTTACCTGAACCTGGAAGTACAACACTCCTCCGGCTCCACCAAGATTGAAGGGTTCCAGTGTCCCCCAGGTTAATTCCACCCGTTTCGCCCCGGAGTTGTACAGACAGCTGTCGCTATCGGCGGCGTCGGTCTGAGGCACGGCAGTGGCATAGGTCCCGCCGATTGGTCCCAGGCGGATACTACCGGGCACATAGGTGGTGTTGGCCGGAATATTGTCCACCGCGGTGATATTCAGAGCCGCAGTAGTTCCAAGGTTTTTCCCGGTAATCGCATAGGTAATGACATCCCCGGGAATTGGACCTCCCGGCCGGTCATAGTAAACCGCCTTGGTCATCTGCATGGCGGCGGCCTGAACTGTGGTGGTGTACTGCCCAAAATCAGACTTGGTGCCGTCAAACTGAGAGGTGGCTGTCAGCGTTACTACTGAGGTGGCATCCATGGATGCTCCGGTTGGCACCTCAGTAACCACGATTACCGAAAGGTAACTGTCGGCATTCAGAGCGCCGGTACTGGTCAGTACAGTGGTCTCACCGGCGTCCAGAATACCGTTTCCGTTGTCGTCCTTGTAGATGGTGGTCGTCCACCCCTGGTCGTTAACAGCGGTCAGGCTGAAAGTGTCTGTTCCATTACCCAGGTTGTGAATCTGAGCCGCGTAAGAGACGCTGGTGCCGGGAATACCATTTTGAGCCGCGGTCGGCGGTTGAACATCCACACACGCCACCTGACTGACAGTGGTGGTGACAGTATTGGAGTACACCCTGGGTCGGGCATTTCCGTTGGCGTCCTGGTAATCAGCGTAAGCCTGGTTGGAAATCACCGTTCCCGCCGGTGTCCCCAGCGCCATCACTGCCGGAGCCACGGTCAGAGAAATCAGGCCGGCTAACATCAAACAAACAACTGCTTTCATCCTGGTCTTCACCTCCTTTCGCTGTTTTTGTTCCCTCTTCATTCTTCTCCCTTCCATCCTCTCCTCCTTTCTGTTTTAACTTCCTGCGTCGCCGTCCTTATTTGCTGCCACAGCCGGAAGCCGGCTTATGGCTTTCCGGATTCATTTCACCTTCACCTTGAAAGTGACACTGCCAGACTGTCCTGGAGCCACGGGCTTCTTCAACAGCCACTGAACATGGGTGTACATCTCAGGCGTGGCTTCTTTTTCTTCTCTGGTACCATCCTTCTTCGTCACCAGATACTTCGCCGGATACTTCTGGAAGAGTTTACCGCCATCAATACTGAAAAGAACCTCAGCCTCCTTCCCTCCGGCGCTTTCCAGCACATACACGGTCCCTTCAGGAATGGCATCAACGATGGTGGCGTTTTTAGCCTGGCTGCGGCCCTGGTTGGTATAAACGATTGTGTACAGAAGAATATCGCCGCCAGCGGCCTTGTCCACCGGAAGATACCTGGTGACCAGTTTCCCTTCCTCCTGAACCTTCATCTCCTTTTCCACCCTGATGACCAGCGATAGTTTGGGTTGTTCTTCCTGAGCCAGAAGCCAGACGGTCCCTGCGAGAAAAAGTACCGTCATCAATACCCTTTTCATCATCGCACCTCCAGGTTAAAGTTTCACTGTATTTTCACCTTGAAGTAGACCTTACCGATTTCGCCGGGAGCCACTTCCGAAATAGTGAAAAAGACCATCCCGCCAGCAAAATAGCCAGCATCAGCGTCCATCGCGTCCGTCAAGGAAGTCGCTGTATCATAGGTTGAACTGGCTGAGCCCCGGCGCAAACTTCCTGCTACATAACTTGTATTGACCGGGATGGTATCCATAATTACCAGTGTTTTTGCCCTGGCTCCGCCAGTATTCTGGTAGTGGATAGTGTAAATAAGTTCTTCTCCTGGCCCCGCAGTGGCTGTGTTCACCTGCTTGGTCAGACTTATCAAAGGCGCCCCAACATTCACCGGCGCCGTATTGCCTGTGGTCGCGGCGGGAAAATTGTTACCGCTAACAGTCACACTGTTGTAAAAAGTTCCGTTTACCCCGCCGGCAGAAGCCTTGAAAGTTAGTGTGGCGACTGACTGTTTGGGAATCGCCCAGGTGCCAGACCAGGTGATAATCTGGCTGTTGACAACTGGTTCCGCCATGGTCAAACCGGAGGTGGTCAAAGGCAGGTAAGCAAACCCGGCCGGGAGAAGGTCCTGCACACTGGTTATAACAGCGGCGGCGGTTCCGGTATTGCTAATGGTAATCGTGTAGGTTACTGTTTCTCCAGCGGTAACATCAGAAGGAGCTACTGTTTTAGCCACACTGATAATTGGCCCCAGCACAGCGACCGTGTCGCTGCGCCACTGGTTAACATTGTTGCTGGCGTCAACCCGGTCAAGGTAGGTAGCCGTAATGGTCTCGCCGGTGGAAATTTCCAGAATGTTGTTACCGGTAACCGGCAAACCGTAAGTGGTCAGCACACTTCCCGTAAAAATACCGGTATTGACTCCGGTTTCGGTTAGCGTCACGGAAAGGGTATCTCCGCCGGTCGTGGTGAGCGTGACAGTCACGGTCTGGGCGGTGGTCATATTGTAGTTCTGGTCAGCATCGTCCACCCGAAGGTAAAGAGTCTGGCCAGCGGTAACCTCGGTAACATCACCATTTCCGGATAAATCCTGAACGAAGCGAATGGTGCCGGTGCTGGGCCTTGTCCCGAAGGGGGTCATGTAGTCAGAAAAGCCAGCATACAAGTCTGAGGCGCCAATCAGGTCACCCCCGCTTGCCGTCAGATTATTGGCGCTGGGCGAGGTTCCTCCATAAAAGCGAACCGGCGAGGTGCCTGTCAGCCCGGTAGCGGAAAGCAGAACAGAATAGGGAAAGCGCCAGTCAAGGAAGTAGTCCTGGTCTCCGTTAAAAGAGGTATCAGCCAGATTAATCTGAAAGTTGCCGCTTAATGGAATTGTGGCAGAGATCACTTCAGGGGCATCGGAAGGGTCGCCCAGAGTGCTCTGAACGGTATTCTGCTTCAGCGAAATGTTTTCATTCTGGGTAATACCGTCTAACATAATCATCCACTCATAGTCAGCGGCGTTGAGATTGGTATCAATGAGGATGCCCCAGCCAAAAGATTTGAGAAGTCCCTGGCCGCCAGTTCCTGCCGGGTCCTGGTCCAGCCGCATCCGGAAGTAAAGGTAGGTGGAATCGTTGGCGATGAAAAGGGCCGCGTGGGTGGCGTCAGAAACAACATTTCGTGAACCGGTAGCGTCACCGTTGGGGTCAGTAATAATCATTCCGCCCCGATAGACCGGATTCCACTCATAAAAGGTTGGCCAGGCAGAAGCAGAAAAGACCGTCAGAAAGAAGCAATAACTCAGGAGGGTAAAAACCTGCTTTGAAAAACGGGTTTCATTTTTCTTTTGAGCAGAAAACCTTGACTCGTCAGCAAAAATTATCTTGCGGGGCCCCACAAAACCTCATTTCTTTTTTCTGGCTTCTTGAGCAATAATTCTACCACATCATCGGCTTCCCGCGCAAATTCAGGGTTATTGACGCCGGCAGAGAATTAAAGTAAATTAACACCGTGAAAAAGCTTAAACTGAATGACCAGATGGCTGCCTGGAGAAAATTCTGGCTGGTTTTTCTGCTGATAGCCAGCCTGGCCAGCGCGGAAAAGTTTGCCCTGACGGTGAAAATTGACGGGCCCATCGGTCCGGTCACCTATCATCAATTCCGGCGCACCTTGCAGTTAGCCAGACAGCAAAACGCAGAATTCCTGTTGATTTATCTGGACACCCCCGGCGGCTTGCTTTCCAGCACCAGGAAACTCGTCCAGGAAATCTTAGAAGCGGATGTCCCGGTTATCGGTTATGTCGCACCGCGGGGCGCCCAGTGTGCTTCTGCGGGAACCTTCATAGGCCTGGCCTGCCATGTTCTGGCTATGGCTCCAGCCACCAACATCGGAGCTGCGCATCCGGTTACCTTGCTTTCCTCTGAAGACAAGACCATGGAGACCAAGGCGGTCAACGACACCGTGGCTTTTATCCGAAGCATCGCTTTTCTCCGCGGCCGAAATGCCACCTGGGCTGAAAAAGCCGTCCGCGAAAGTATCTCTTCCACGGAGAAAGAAGCCCTGGAACAAAAAGTCTGCGACCTGGTCGCCAGCGACATTAACGACCTTCTCCGGCAACTCAACGGACGGAAAATCCGCCTGTCCGGCGGAGTTAGGGTTTTGAAGACAGAAAACCTCCTGGTCAAGGAAACCGGGGCGCGCCTGGCGGAACGTATCCTGGGACTGCTCAGCGACCCTAATATCGCCTATCTCCTGCTCATCATCGGCTTCTGGGGAATAATCCTGGAATTTTCCCATCCAGGAGCCTCAATTCCCGGTGTCGTGGGAACCATTGCTCTGGTGCTGGCCTTCTTTGCTTTACAAACAATCTCCCTCAATGCGGCCGGGATGATTCTGATTTTTCTCAGCCTCGTTTTCTTTATCATAGAGACTTTTACCCCGGGGTTCGGCACCTTCCTGGTGGCCGGGATTATCACGCTGGTACTTGGCTCTCTGATGCTCACCAGACCTCAGCCGGACCTTGCCATCTCACGAACATTAATTCTGGGCAGTGCGACCTTCACCGGCGTGGTGCTGGGCAATATCCTGTGGCTGGTCAAGTCTGCCCGCCGAAGAAAGGTGACCACCGGACGCGAAGCCCTCATTGGTGAAGAAGGCCGGGTTGTTTCTCCACTTAACCCGGACGGAACTGTTTTCGTGCACGGCGAATACTGGAATGCCCGCAGCCTCTCCGGTCCAATTCCCCGGAACGAACGCGTTCGGGTGGTGGCGGTGGAAGGGATGATACTGACAGTGCAACCGCTGTCCAGAAACGAAGGCTGAACCAGCAAAGGACAGAGTATGCCGCGAAGAAAAAAACAGCGGCCGGCGCCCATTCATGAGGAAGCCTGGAGAATTTTCAGGATTATGGCTGAGTTTGTGGATGGTTTTGAGGTGCTCAGCCAGACAGGAAAAGCGATTACAGTCTGGGGTTCCTCCAGGGTCCAACCGTCAGAGCGGTGGTATCGAGAAGCAGTGATGACCGGTCGTCTCCTGGTGGAAAAGGGATTTGCAGTTATCACCGGTGGGGGACCCGGCATCATGGAGGCTGCCAACCGCGGGGCGGCCGAGGCTGGCGGAATTTCCATCGGTATCAACATAGAACTGCCCACGGAACAGCGTTTGAATCCTTATGTCAATATGCCTATCTCCTGCCGCTACTTTTTCACCCGGAAAGTAATGTTCGTGAAATATACTTATGGCTTCATCGTCTTCCCCGGCGGCTTTGGCACCCTGGATGAATTTACCGAAGCCATCACCCTTGTTCAGACGCAACGGGTAGAGCGTTTTCCCGTGGTGTTAGTGGATGGTTCTTACTGGAAGGGTCTGGTTTCCTGGATGCAGTCCGTCCTGGTAAGACGCGGTTACATCTCTGCTGAGGACCTTTCCTTCTTCCGTGTTGTCTCCAGCGGCCGGGAAGCGGTTAACGCTATCTGCGACTACTACTCAGGGTCTCTCTGCCGAAAACGGTAACTCTTTTTCTTCCTCTAATTTCTGGACAACTACCGGCAAGGGCAGCACAACCGCAGCCAGACCCTTTTTTTCAATCTCAGGCAGGCTAAAACTTTCCTCTATCCGGAAGGGGCCGATGCGGGTGCGCCGAAGAGCAATCTGGGTGCCGCCGCAGCCCAGTTTCTGGCCGATGTCCCGGCAGAGGGCCCGCACGTAAGTACCCCTGGAACAAACCACTTTAAACTCCACCCGGGGCAGGTCTATTTTGAGAACACTTATTTCCCGAATCATGACTGTTCTGGCCGCCGGAATAACCGGCCTTCCTTTTCGGTAGTGCTTGTAGAGGGGCATTCCCTGATACTTCAAAGCCGAGACAGAGGGCGGCACCTGCTGAATTTCCCCCTGAAAACTAAAAACCACCTTTTTCACCTGCTCCGGGGATACCTCTACCGGATGCTCAGCCATCACCCGGCCCTGACTGTCCAGAGTATCTGTTTCCACCCCTAAGAGAAGGGTGGCCATATATTCCTTCTCCAGGCCCATCAATGCTGGACTCAATCTGGTGGCCTGACCCAGACACACCAGCAGCACTCCTTCAGCCAGCGGGTCAAGCGTCCCGGCATGTCCAATCTTTTCCCGCGGATGGAAGGTTCTTTTCAGAAAACGGATAACATCGTAAGAGGTAATTCCCTGTGGTTTGTTGACATTAATCAGTCCGTCCATGTTTCTGCTTATTTCTCCCTTTCCTCTTTCATCTGGCTTCTAATGACCTGCAGCATCAGTTTTTCCGCCTCGGCCAGACTGACGCGCGGAATGAGACATCCGGCGGCGGCCCGGTGACCACCGCCACCAAAAAATCGTGCAATCTTTTCCACATCAGCCTGCCTGCGGCTGCGCAGGCTGACCTTGACGCCGTTAGACCTTTCCTTCAGGAGAAAGACCAGCCGGGCCTCTTTAACACATCTCAGATAATCAACAAACTTTTCCGTGTCTTCTTCGTCCGTACCGGTCCGGCGGTACATCTCCTGGCTCACCCGGGCCCAGCAAACGCCGGTACAGGCATCAAACTTCAACGTAGTTAGACACAGAGACAGCAGTTGCAAAGAAACCAGCGGCCGTTCAAAATAAACGTGCTGCCCGATTTCTTCCGGAGAGGCACCATAGTCCACCAGTTGTTGAGCGATGGAAAAAGTTCCGGGACCAAGGTGATAAAGAAATGACCCGGTATCGGTCATTAGCGCGGTGTAAAGACAAATAGCCTCCTCCCGGGTGGGTGGGCCGAACCTTTTTAGAAGATAAAAAAGCATTTCTCCGCAGGCAGCATACGAGGGATTCACCCAGTTGATGGCACCAAAGTTTGTATTCCGGATATGGTGGTCAATGTTTATCACCACCGCATCCAGTTTAATCAGTTCCGAAACCGGTCCCAGCCGGGGCAGGTTGCCGCAATCCAGGACAAAAACAACTTCGTAGCCAGTCGGTCTGTCTCTACTTCCTGGCCAGATGGTCACCCGGTCAGCCGCAGGCAGAAAGCGGTATATCTCCGGCACAGGGTCTGCGTTAACCACAACCGCTTTCTTCCCATGCCTTTCCAGAAACAACAATAAAGCCAGTTCGCAGGCTAACCCGTCACCATCCGGTGTGGTGTGAGTGGTTAGAAAAAAAGCATCCTTTTCCGCAATTACCCTGAGAATTCTGGATAGTTTTTCTTCCTCCGGTTGCCGCAAATGGTCATTGCTCATCAGGGCTCCTGCCAGAACAGCGGAAACAGGGGACAGCCTTTCTGGTTATTGAAACCAACTGCTCGCGGATTTTCTGCCTGAGTTCTTCCAGTCCCTCTCCGCTTCGGGCCGAAATAAAAATACCCTGAGGGTAGTTACCAGCCAGAACCGAGTGCTCTTCCGGACCGATGGCATCAATCTTGTTAAAAACCTCCAGGGATGGTTTATCACCCAAATCAAGCATGGAGATAACCTCTGCCGTAGTTCTCCTCTGCCGGTCCAGGTGGAGGCTGGAAGCATCATAAACACACAGCAGCAGGTCAGCGAAGACAGCCTCCTCCAGAGTAGCCTTGAAGGCAGCAATTAAATGATGCGGCAGATGGTACAGAAGCCCCACCGTGTCTGTCATCAGGCAGAAAGAGTTTTCTCCAAGATAGACGGCGCGGGTCGTTGGGTCCAGCGTGGAAAAAAGCTGGTCGGCCACCGTCACCTGACTTCTGGTCAACCGGTTAAGCAACGTACTCTTACCAACATTGGTGTAACCCAGCAGGGAAACGACCGGATACCTCTTCTGCCAGCGTCCCTGCCTCAGCACCTGGCGATGCTTCTCAATCTCCTTTATTTTTTGAGTGAGATGGTGAAGGCGCTGGGTGATTCTTCGCCGTTGCACCTCCAGCTTCATTTCGCCTGGACCCCTCACCGCCAGGCGGCCGCCAATTCGGGAAAGGGCCACCCCCTGTCCGGTGAGCCTCGGCAAAGCATAGTTCAACTGCGCCAGTTCCACCTGAATTTTTCCCTCGCTGGTTTTTGCGTGCTGAGCAAAAATTTCCAGAATTAAACCAGTCCGGTCAATCACCGGACAGCCCAGGCTTTCCTCAAGGTTACGCTGCTGCACCGGTGACAGGTCCTCTCCAAAGAGAAAAAGCGAGGCTTCCTGCTCCTGACACCAGCGGTGAAATTCCTGGACTTTACCCTCTCCCACATAGGTGGCTGGATTGATCTGATGGAGCCGAAAAAGAAAAGTATTGAGGATTCTGACACCGGCGGTGCGCGCCAGACTCCGCATCTCCTCCGCCGAGGCCTCTGCCTCCTTCATCTCACCCGCTACCGGCACCGCCAGACCAGCTGCCCTTCCGGCCAGTCCGCCGCCTAAAATCTCATGAATGCGCTTCACGGTTTTTCTATTTTGAGCACTTTCAAAACCATAAGCCTGTCCCGGTGCCCCACTCCTCTTTTATACCCTGTTTTTGGCTTCTTCCGGAAAGAATACACCTTTTTCCCTTTCCTGGTGGCCACCACCTGACACCGAACCTTCACGCCTGACAGTTTTTCCGGCTCAAAAACAAGTTCCTTATCCTCCAGTAGAGCCACCACCGGCAGTGTTATCTCTTCCCCTTCCTTAGCCTGAAGGGGGAAGACCTCTACTGTATCGCCTTCCTTTACCTTAATCTGGGTGTTCCCGAAAGACACATAGGCCCACATGTTCTTCCCTCCTGGTTTAGCCGACAACACCGTTGCTGCTGTTTCTCTGTGTTCAACCTGTACCTTCCCTCAAAAAGCCAATATCTTCTTCCACCTTCTCTATTTTGCTTTTCAACTCCTTTTCCTTCTCCCGTTCTGCCCGGACAATCTCTTCCGGAGCTCGGCTCAAAAACTTATCATCCCCGAGTTTCCGGCGGGTGCTGGCCAGATACTCCCGGAGTTTTTCCCGTTCCTGCTCCAGCCTCTTCCGCTCGGCCTGGAAATCAATCTCCCCTTTAAGAGAAAGGCCAAACCTGCCCAGGAGAAGATTTCTGACCACGCAATTGCCTTCCCGCACTTTTTCTTCATCCCAGGGAGAAAGTTCGGCTATTCCGGCCAGCGCAGTGATAATCTGTTCTGCTTCCCCGGGCAGTGGCTGGCCCTGATAAAAACAGCTCACTTTTTTCTTCAGCGGCAGGTTAAACCTTGTTTTCAAGTCCCTGACCACGGTTACCGCTTCCATCACTCCCTCCACCAATCTTTCCGCTTCCGGGTCGGAAATTCCGGTTGCCGCTGGCCAGCGGCTTACCACCAGCATAGTGCTTTCCGTTTCCAGATAATTTTCCAGCCGCTGCCAGATTTTCTCAGTAACAAAAGGAATAAAGGGATGCAGACACTGCAGGCAGACCTTAAGTACCTGCAAAAGAACCGGCAGTTTCACTTCCCTGAAGGCGGTCTCGTCGTTTTCACTCAATTTAGCCATTTCAATATACCAGTCGCAGAATCTGTGCCAGAAGAATTCATAGAGCAGATTGAGCGCTTCGTTCAAACGAAACTGCTCCAGACATCTTTCCACTTCGGCCAGCCTGCGGTTCAACAGAGAAAGAATCCAGCGGTCGCTCAGCTGCCAGTTCTCCTGAACCTGCCGCCATTTCACCTTCCCCAGCCGGTGTCTTTCTGCCTGAAGGAAGATAAATCTGGAGGCATTCCAAAGTTTATTAGCAAAGTTGCGGCCCTTGACATAAAAAGAGGGTGAGAGAAAAACGTCCTGTCCGACCGAGGTCATAGAAATAAGACTGAACCGCAAACTGTCGGCTCCATAATTTTCAATGATTTCTACCGGGTCAATAGCGTTGCCCAGAGACTTACTCATTTTCCGGCCGGTCTTGTCCCGGACAGTACCATGAATGTAAACATTTTCAAAGGGCAGCTGCCCGGTAAACTCAAGACCGGCCATCACCATGCGGGCCACCCAGAAAAAAAGAATTTCCTGCGCGGTCACCAGCGTATCGGTGGGGTAAAAAAGAGACAGGTCTCGCGTCTTTTCCGGCCAGCCGAAAACTGAAAACGGCCACAGCCACGAGGAAAACCAGGTATCAAGAACATCTTCCTCCTGTCGCAGATTACCGCTGCCGCAATGGGCACACCGAGCCGGAGCCCGAGACTCCACGGTGGGCGGACATTCCTGGTGTTCACAGTACCACACAGGAATTCGGTGTCCCCACCAGATCTGCCGGCTGATACACCAGTCCTTGATGTTGTACAACCAGTTTAAGTAAACCTTTTTCCATCGTTCCGGATAGAAGTGGAGTTTGTTCTCTTCCGCGGCCACAATCGCCGGCCGGGCCAGAGGCGCCATCCTCACGAACCACTGCCGGGACAGATACGGTTCCACCACGGTGTCACACCGGTAACAATGACCCACCCGGTGTAGGTAGTCTTCCACTCTGACCAGAAGTTGTTTTTCCTTTAAAGCCTCAAGCAGCTGCTGGCGGCAAACAAATCGGTCCAACCCGGCCCAGCGACCGGCCGCCTCGTTCATCTTACCTTCAGGGGTCATCACAGTAATAGAGGGCAGTCCGTGTTTTTCTGCCAGGAGAAAATCACCAGCATCGTGGCTGGGCGTGACCTTGACGGCCCCGGTCCCAAAATCCCTGTCCACAGCTTCATCCGCAATCACCGGAATAATCCGTTCCACAAAAGGCAAAACCACTTTCTCCCCAACAAGACTTCGGTACCGCTCGTCAGCCGGATGGACCGCCACGGCGGTATCACCTAACATCGTCTCCGGCCTGGTGGTGGCCACTTCAACAAAACCACCCTTCACCAGGGGATAACGCAATATGTAAAGATAACCCTTCTCTTCCCGGTACTCCACTTCCTCATCGGCCAGAGCCGTCGTGCACCGCGGGCACCAGTGAATGATTCTCTGACCGCGATAGATCAGGTCCTTGCGGTACAGCCGGACGAAGGCCTCCACCACTGCCCGGGAGAGCATCTCATCCATCGTGAACCGCAACCGCGACCAGTCACAGGAGGCTCCAAGACGCTTGAGTTGAAAGATAATCCGGGAACCATAAGTTTCCCTCCAGCGCCAGACCTCCTCAACAAACTTCTCTCGGCCAAGGACTTTTCGGGTGAGACCTCGTTTAGCCAGTTCCTTCTCCACCACATTCTGCGTGGCGATTCCAGCATGGTCAGTCCCCGGAACCCACAGCGCATCATACCCCGCCATCCGGCGCCACCGGATGAGCACATCCTGAATCGTGTTGTTCAGGGCGTGCCCCATATGCAAAAATCCGGTTACATTAGGCGGAGGTATCACGATCACGTAAGGTCGGCACCTTCCATCAGCCTTTGGCCGGAAGCAACCAGTTTCCTCCCAGTGCCGGTAGATTTCTTCCTCAATCTCCCGGGGCGAATATTGCGGTGGTAAAGTTTCCATGGTCAGTCAACCTCTGTTTGAAAAATTCTCTTTCGTTCCGAAGTAATAAAACAATCGCCATTTTCTTCAAAGACCTCTTTGATTTTCTGGAAAACCGCTTCAATTTCCCCGCCACAACTATTGACCGTGGCCATCCCTAAAACTGCCCGCTGCCATTTATCCTGAAAATCTATTTCGGCCACCGCCACGTTGAATCTCGCCCTGACTTTATTTCGCAGAGAGGTTACCACCTGCCGCTTGTCCTTAAGGGAATTACTGCCCGGAATGAAAATTTCCAGTTCCAGGGTGCCTACAACCATGTCTGTTTCAGAGGTTTTTCTTCAGTTGCTGCCGGATTAAGGCACTGACTTCTGCATAAACTTCTTTCAAAGAGATGTTATTCTGCCGGGCCAGCGTCCTGCAAACTTCATACTCCGGAGCCAGATTAACTAATCTACCCTTCAGGAAGCCAAGCTTTACCGGAACTGGCCCCCAGGAAGTTTCCACTGTTTGCATCCTTCGCTCCAGCACCAGGCGCTTCTCCAGACGAAACCTCAGTCCCAGGGTGGTGCTTTCACTAAAAATAGTGTGCGCCACCGGTTCCAGCCTCTCCGGCGGAAAAATTACCTGAAGATTGAACACAGGACGGTTCTTCTTGGCCTGTCCGGGAAAAAGGGAAACATCAAGGGCTCCAGAGGCAAATAGCCGTTCCATCAAAAAATCAAACAGCACTGGATTGAGGTCATCAATATTGGTTTCAATCACTCCCACTTCATCGTTACCTGTTTCCGAACTGCCCAGTAAAGCCTGAACGACATTGGGAGAAGGCTCCAACCTCTGGCCGGCTCCGTAACCGGCTGCCTTCAGTTTCAACCTGCTGGCCTGGCCGGGCTCCGGACATAAACCGCAGAGGATAGCCACTCCGGTAGGGGTAGCCAGTTCGTACGGACAGCCATGGACGACTGCGGGAAGACCGCGCAGCATCTCTACCGTGGCTGGCGCGGGACAGGCAACACCGATAGCGCTGCAACCCACCTCTTCCACTTCTAACAGGTCCAGCGCGATCACCACCGAAGCCATCTCCACCAGGGCATCTACCTGGCCAACCTGGTGAAAATGTAACTTCTCCAGGGGCTCACCATGGACAGCCGACTCAGCCCGGGCGAGAAGGTTGAAAATTTTGCTGAGCCGCTCCTTCTGTTTCTGGCTTAGTCCACTTTGCTGAATCACCGATACGATTTTCTGATAAGAATTGGTGTCTTCCCAGGTGCCGTCAGGAATTATCTCCAGGGCCGTAGCCGGCAGTTCATGGCCAAAGGTTGTTTTGCGCCTCACTTTTTTTGTCTGGAGCCGGAAACCACCCACAGGAAATTTTCTCAGTTCCCTCTCCAGTTCCACAAGGGGCAGACCAAGGTCCAGCAACGAAGCCACCAGCATATCTCCAGCACAACCATTCTGCACCTGAAAATACAGATGGTTCATCTTATTTCCCCGAATTCTGAGGCTTCACCACCTGGGAGATGGCATTGCGCAGAAAATCAATACTAACCCCTTCCCCGACTTTAACCGTCACAATATTATCTTTGATTTTTTCTACCTGGCCTACCACGCCACCAACGGTGACAATTTTGTCACCAACCTTCAGTTCATCCAGCATTTTTTTGTGTTCTTTCTGTTTGCGCTGCTGGGGCAGCAGTACCAGGAAGTAAAAAACAAAGAGAATCAGAATAAACGGCAGCAACATTCCCAGCGGCGAAGGCGCCGGTACGGTCGGCGTGGTCGCCTGAGCCCAGGCCAAACTTTCCATTTTTCCCCCTTGGTAGGATAATCCCTTGTGGGATTGCTTTTCACAGGGGCACATGCCCCTCTGCCGGTCGCTGCTACTCCCTGTCACCCCCTCATCCGCATTGGAACTATCCGGGTTCCGATGCTTAAAAAATCACCGCCGGTAAGACAGGATTCACTCCTGCAGGTCCAGGCTATCATTATACTCTTTTTTCACTTTCCGGCTAAATTCATTCAGTTTTCCGGATTCAATCGCCTGACGGATACTGACCATAAAACGCTGCATAAAATAGAGGTTGTGGTAGGAAACAAGGCGCAGCGACAAAATTTCTTTCCGATTAAAAAGGTGGCGCAGATAGGCCCGGCTGTAACCGCGACAGACAAAACAGTCGCAGTGCGGGTCCAGAGGAGTAAAATCGTTCCGGTAGCGACCGGCCTTGATATTCAGTTTTCCCTGACCGGTAATGGCAGAACCGTTCCTGGCAATATGGGTGGGCAACGCACAGTCAAAAAGGTCAAGGCCCGCAGTTACCATCTCCAGGATTTGCCAGGGATAGCCAAGCCCCATGAAGTAACGCGGCTTTTCCCAGGGCAGGAGAGCCGCCACTTCGACAACCGTCTTGACTGTCTTCTCAAACGGCTCGCCCAGACTTAATCCGCCTATCGCGTAGCCGTCAAAACCCATGCCCATCAGAGCCCGGGCGCATTCGGTCCTCAAGGATAGGTTGGTCCCTCCCTGAACAATCCCGAATAGCCACCTGCCCGGACCTATCTCCACCTGCCGGCAGCGTCTGGCCCAGCCAATGGTTATTTCTGTACTCAGAGCCATTTCCCTGGCATCATCCCAGCGTCGGGGGCAGTAATCAAAGGCCATCAGCAGGTCGGCTCCCAGCCGCCGCTGAATTTCTACGGCTTTTTCCGGGGTGAGATAGTATTTACTGCCGTCTTCCTTTGACTTAAAGACGACACCGTCTTTTTCAATCTTTACCTCTTCCAGACTGAAAATCTGAAAGCCGCCGCTATCAGTGACCAGTGCCCGGTCCCAGGACATAAAACGATGAAGCCCCCCTGCCCGTTCAATTACTTCCACTCCGGGGCGACGCCAGAGGTGATAGGCATTGGCAATGACAATTTCTGCACCTATCTGTCTGACTTCCTCTGAAGAAAGTGTCTTCACCGTACCCCAGGTGGCCACCGGCATAAAACAGGGAGTATGCACCAACCCGTGATCGGTGGTCAGAAGCCCTGTCCGGGCTTTGCTCTCTTTGTCTCTGGCCAGCACCTGAAAGTTCAACATACATTCTCCTTCTGGCTCCGGCATGATTTTCCTACAGAATCAGCATGGCATCCCCGTAAGAATAAAATCTGTATCTCTTCTCAATAGCCTGCTGATAAGCACGTTTCATCAACTCTGTCCCGGCCAGAGCGCATACCAGACTCAGGTGGGTTGACCCCGGCAGGTGAAAATTGGTGATTAAAGAGTGAACGACCTTAAAAGAAAACCCTGGCTGAATAAAGAGAAATGTCTCCTCTCGGCAGGAAACGACTCTGCCCTGCTTCACGGAACTTTCAATCGCCCTCACGGTACTGGTCCCCACAGCCATAATTCTCTTTCCCTCGTTCAAACACTCGTTAATTCTCCGGGCTGTTCCTTCCGGAATCTCAAAAACCTCACCCGGCACTGAACCCTGCTGGTCCTCTCTCAATAAACGAAAAGAAGCCCAGCCAATGAATAGCGTTAGAAAGGAAACCAGCACACCCTTTTCCTGAAGGCTGTTGAGCAATTTCCTGGTGAAGTGCAACCCGGCGGTCGGAGCAGCCACCGCGCCGTTTCTGGCGGCATAGACTGTCTGGTAATCTTCCCTGTCTGAGGGCTGCGGAGCTCGCCTGATGTAGGGTGGCAGAGGAACTTCTCCGTGTTTCAAAATCTCCCGGTCATCTCCCGCATTGAATCTGACCAGCCACGAACCTGACGCTGTCCGGCGCATCACTCTGCCCTGGAGAGGACCTACCGCAAAACTTTTTCCGGCAGAAATTTTTCCCCTCAACAGAACTTCCCAGACAGCAGTCTCCTGCTTTCTCAGGAGAAAAATTTCCAGACGGCCCCCACTTTCCTTACGAGCGGTCAGCCGCGCCGGGATTACTCTGGCGTCGTTGAGAACCAGTAAATCGCCTGCTTTCAAGTAGTCTCCCAGACAGGAAAAAATGGTGTGCTCAATTGCCCCTGTTTTCTTGTCTACCACCATTAGACGTGCCTGGTCCCGCTCAGTGAGCGGTGTTTGAGCAATTAACTCGCGGGGAAGCTTATAGGAGAAAGGTTGAGTCATGGCCTGACTTTCTTGAAAACAACTATTGTAGGATTAATATAAATCAAATCCTCCGGGAGCGCTTCCGGCTGACAGGACCAGCCCAGCAGAGAAGCCTTTTCCTGAAAAGTTTTTACTGGCTGATACCAGGCAAGAACGGTAAAGTCTCGCCAGAAAATCACCCTTTCCCGGTTCAGTTTCAGCGGATAGGGAACCAGCGGCGCCTGAAAAGATGAAAGAAGAAAGTACTCTGGTTGAAGTCTCTTAACAGACTCAATATCATATCCGGCGACCAGAACCGAAAACCGCTGCCGGTCAAAGTCAGGTAGTTGAAACTGCCACGGTTCTTCAGTGACCCCTACTCTGGCACCGGCCGGAAGATTTTCTTTCATCCAGCGTCCAGCCCTGGTGCGAACATTTTCCTGCAGAAAAAGGGAAAGGTATGCCCCACCACAGAGCGTCGTTCCTATGAGTACCAGGCAGCAAAAACCTGTGCCGACCCATTTGAGAAAACTTTTATGCGTCAACGGCAACAACCAGCCAGCCGAGCCCAGAAGAATCAGGGCAGGTACGACTGGCAGGAGATAACGAGCAAAAGTTTTAGCGAAGGAAGCGACAAAAAAGAAAAAGAAAACACTCCAGACGAATAATAAACTCAGGAATGAGCGGTTCACTTCCTCTCGGCCACCAGAACAGGCCAGCAGCAGATAACCAGCCGCCAAAAAGATAACCAGGGGCCAGCCCATTCCGGTTAGCAGGCTGACCAGGTAAAAGCCTCCCTGAAAAGCCCTGCCACTGTGCTGGCTCAGGTCAATCAAAGGCTCCGGCAGCGACAGGAAGAAATAAGGATTGGTGAAACCAAAAGCAAGGATAAAACAACCGGCCGCAACAAGCAGATTTCTGAGACGCCGTCCCGGAGAAGTTCTTTGCCAGAGGATACCCAACACGGGCAGCACCACCGTAACCAGCAGAGTGAACTTACACCCGCAGGCCAGCCCGGCACAAACCCCGGCCAGAGATACCCACTTTATAGCACCAGCGCTCAGAAAAAAGAAGGTGAACCAGAGAGTTGCCACTGTCCAGAAAAGACCCGGCACATCAACATACATATAGTGAGTATTAAGGACCATGAGTGGCGTCCACAGAAGCAGCCAGGTGGCTACCGCGGCCATTTCCTTTTTTTTCAAAAGCCGAACAGCCAGCAGATAAAAAAGCACCACCGTTGCCACCCCATAAAGGACAGTCACAGCCCGGCCGCAGAGATACAGATTGGCAAATTCTTCCGGCCGGGAGAAGGCAAATTTAAGGTCCTGACTGACGGTAATCAGGCCGCACCGGGAAAGAAGAAAAATGACGCCACCCACCAGGTAAAGATAAGCTCCACCCACGCCAAACTGGTGGGGATGAAAATCAAATCTTTTCGGGTCCATGGTCGCCAGACTCTTCAGGATAAAATACTCGTCAGGATGGTAACTCCTGATGGGGTTATAAAGGGAGCGCGACAGTTTTTTTCCCGCCTCCTCAGGATGCGCCGCCAGATAAGCCCCCATTCCCTTCCAGGCCTGCTCCAGCTGGTACTCAGAAAGTTGCTGGAGAGTTACTTCCAGGGACTGCCGGGTGGTAAAACAGAGGGAATTTCGCTCCCGGGAAGGCAATCCCCAGCGCAGGCCAGCCGTGAAACAGAAAGTGGCTACTGCACCCATGGCCGCTATTGTGAACCAATCATTTCTTCCCATGACCGCACCAGAACCCATAACAGTAAGAAAGATGTGTGCCGACAATGCCCCAGAAAAGAAGGTGGCAATACCGGCTCTTCAGAAAAATAGCCTCAGCCCAGACGGCCATCAGGTAAACGGCAGCTCCGGAAAAAACCACCGGCCTGAGCGGTTTGAGGACGAGAGCGAGAATGAGCAGTAACAGCCCGCAGGGCACACCCAGCGGCAGACTGAAATAACATAATTTCCCAAAAAGTTCAGGGAGCGAAAGTGTTTTCAAAAGAGCGCGTTTGTCCCGGCCATAACGGAAGATTTGCTGGAAATACCTTTTGAAGATAGGTCTGCGGTGGTGGTAAACGACCACATCAGGGGAAAAGACGAGTTTCAGACCAAGATTGGCTATCTGGAAGGATAGGGAAGCGTCCTCGGCCGTGAGCAAATTCCTCACGAAACCACCGGCCCGGAGGAACGTTTCCTTCCTGACCAGAAGATTGCAACTGGGAATTTCCAGAACGTAATGCCAGGCAGTCTTCCGGTATCTCTTAGCAAACTTGCCCAGAGCCATCACCGAGGAAAGAATCACCCCGGAAAGTTGCTGTTCCACGGAGTCTTCTGGGGGCGTCAGATTGGGTCCACCCACCGCGCCAACACCCTCGCAGAAAAGATGCCTAACTCCATTCTTCAGCCAGTCTGAAGAAGGATAGGCATCGGAATCAATGAAGGCACAAACTTCCCCCCTGGCGGCCATAACCCCACGGTTTTTCTTCTCCCCGGGCAAGACCGCAGCCGGAAACCAGCGGGTCCTGCCCCCGGCATTAATTTCTGTAACTGCTTCATCCGGCACCACTATAATCTCGTAGCCGGGATAGTCCAGACGCGCACAGGCTGCCACGCAATTTCTGGTAGCCTCATCAGCAGTGTGGGTCGGAATAATGATAGAAACCATTGGCCATCTGTTTCCCATCGGTAGTTCCGGTTAAGCCAGATGACCCTTAATCAAGGAAAACAGACCCCGCCAGTACCATCTCAGATGGATGGGCCTCCGGATACGGCCGATTTTTCGCAGAATAAAATCTGGCGAAAAGTACACTTTTACCCAGGCCTGGCGGCATAACTCCACAATTTCTTCCGGTTTCAATTCTGGATGCACCAGCGTTGGCAAAGACATGTCGTATTGCTGCCAGTTGCGTCCGAAAGCCAGCCACCCTCTGGCTTCAGCCTCCTGGAACAACTCGGTGCCGGGATAGGCAATCGGAATGGAAAATTGACAGGTATCAGGCCGCAGTTTTCTGACGAACTCAACCGTCTCCATAATCTGCTGCCTCGTTTCCCAGGGAAAGCCAATCATTGCCGTGGCGTGAATAAGAATGCCTGCTTTCCGGGTTAAAGAGAAGGCCTCAACGATCTCTTCCACAGTATAACCCTTCTTTATTCTGTCCAGTGTGGTCTGGTGGACGCTTTCCACACCGTATTTAATCAGCCGACACCCGCTGGATTTCATAGTCTCAAGCATGGCCGCATCAACATTGTCCACCCGACCGTTGCATGACCATAAAATCGGTAGTTTTAAACTCCTGATTCTTTCGCACACTTCCATGACCCAGGGACGATGACAGGTGAAAGTATCGTCATCGAAAAAAAACTCTTTGATGCCGTATCTGGCCACCAGAAACTTTATCTCGCTGGCGATATTTCCCGGACTGCGAAATCTCACCCGACCGTGATACAGCATCTGCGGCCAGGAACAGAAGGTACAGCGGTAAGGACAACCCCGGCTTCCGGAAAGGTAAGTGAACTCATCGTAAAGCCGCCAGGCTTCGTGATAGAACCTCCAGGGGACAATCTCCCGGTCAATGAAAGGCAGATCATCCAGACGCTGGAGAAAAACCGGCTTTGGGGGAATAACAACCTTTCCGGAATGGTCCCGGTAGGCGATGCCAGGCGGAACAGCATTTCCTTCCCTCAGGGCGGCACACAACCGTCTGATACCTTCATCATAATCGCCGCCCACAACCACAAAGTCAGTTTGAGAATTGGCCAATGTTTCTTCCGGCAAAACACTGACGTGATCTCCGCAACAGCCTACCAGAAGACCGGGTATTTTCCTTTTGAGACTTTCCACGATAGCCCAGTCCTTCTGGACGCAGGGTGTTTTGGTCTCAAAGAAAACAATGTCCGGGGAAAGACGCTGGACACGCTTGAGGTACTCCTCCAGCGATAATCGTTCCAGAATCCCGTCCAGGAAAAAAACCCGGTGTCCATCCATCTTCAACAGCGTTAGCGCTGATGCCGGAATCAGCGGGTAAATCAACTGGGGGTCTCCCCGGTACTTGGTGAAGCGATTCTGACTTACCAGAAGATAACCCTTGCCCGGCTGGTAATGGGGAAAATAAGTAAAAAGAACCCTCATCTCATTCTCCTGATATGCATAATCTCCCGCAGCATCAACCATGGGGATTTCCAGAGTGTAACCTTACTCTCCTCTGAATTGTACCATACCACCGGCACTTCCCGGACCTTCATTCCCAGTTTCTTGGCTCTCACCAGTATCTCCACATCAAAGGCAAACCCATCTGTCTTCAGGGCTTGAAACAATTTCTGCGCCGCCGCCTTTCGGAAGGCTTTGAAACCACACTGGGTATCCCTGAAATCGGCCAGGACCAGATGGCGCACCAGAAACGGAAAAATCCGGCCAATCTGCCGTCTCAGCCAGGGCTGGGGCAATAAAATCCTGGAATCAGCCAGTCCCCGCGAAGCAATGGCTACCTCAGCGCCGTCCATCAAGGCTTGCTCCATTTTGGAAAACTCAGTGACTGGCGTGGAAAGGTCCGCGTCAGTAAAAAGCACAATCTCGCCAACAGCACTCAGCATGCCCGTTTTGACGGCCGCACCTTTACCCCTGTTTTTCTCATGACTCAAGAGCTTAAGCCGGCCAGCCCGGTACCGGACAAAAACTTCCCGCTGCATCTTCTCCACCACCTGCCTGGTACCATCCTGACTGCCGTCGTCAACCACGATAATCTCAAAATTTCTGCCGGAACTGAAAAAGTAGTCCGCCACCGCCATCAGCGTCGGGCCAAGTCGTTTTTCCTCATTATACGCAGGAATGACTACCGAAAGTTCAACTTTTTCCTGCTGGCTCATTTTCTCTCTGCTTTTTCCGGCAACGAGAAAACATACTCATTGCAGCCGTGACCGCCGCCACAGGTTTTAAGTTTTTCCAGAATGAATCCCCGCTTCCTGAAAAAATCAAAAACTTCTTCCGGACGGGCCGTTTCAAACGGGTAGGCACCTACCCAGTCAACCCAGTCGTGCCAGACTGACATTCCCCGCAGGCGCTTCTTCACCCGGTAGCGCGCTAAAGGATTACGGAAAAGTATGATGTCTTTCACCAGCCCTTTCAGCACCTGAAAACTAACATAGAGGCTAAGAATCAGGAATCGGCCAGGCCAGGGTGAATTCACATAAAGCCTCTTTACCGTGCGATGGAAATTGCTCCAGCAGGGCTGATGGTTGTAGACCGCCAGATACAAAAGTCCTCCGGGTTTAACCAGTTTTCCGGTGAACTCCATGGCTTTAAAAAGCGCTCCGGTGTGATGTAGCACTCCCCACGCATAGACAATGTCAAACCTACCCAGACGGTCCAGGTAATTTTCATCCAGGATTGAGCCTTTCTCAACCGTCCAGGCAGGGTCGTTCGAAAAAAACCTGTCTTTCAAAGTCCGGGTGCAGGCCACACAATCAGCATCGCAATCAAAGGAATGAACCGTCGCGCCCAGACGCCTGGCCGCCAGGCTGAAAAGGCCACTGCCACAGCCAATGTCCAGAAAAGTTCTTCCCCCTAAGTCGTCTCTTCCCAGGAACTCTTTCAGACTCCTTTCCGCGGCCTGAATTCTTTCCTCGTCAAGGTGCTGAATAAAGGAAAGCCAGTTCTGGCCGAAGGAAAAACGAGGTTCTGTGGCGCTCATCTGCATTTTCAGTTACCGCAATAGACGGCAGCCTGCCCGGGTTAAGGCCTTCCAGTAAAGTTTCAGGTATGGCCAGGTGCGGCTCAAGCGAAACTTTGATTTTCCTTTTTTTCTTCCATACCAGATGGTGGGAACGTCAGCCACCCGGTATCCGGCAAAAATAAATTTCAGCGCGGCTTCCATGGAGACAGCAAAACCTTTCTCCCGAAGTTTTAACCCTATTAAGACTTGCCGACGGTACATTTTGTAGGCATTAGAAATATCGGCTGTGGGCAGCCCGGCCAGAAGATGGAGGCTGCGTCCGACCCACCAGGAAAAAAAGCCCTGCACCTTTGGTCCTCCGAACCGGCCGCCACCGTGGCAGTAGCGACAGCCGCAAATCAGGTCATAACCTTCCCGCGCCTTCCTGACCATTAAAGGAATCGTTGCCGGGTCATCACAGCCATCCGCCATCACCGGAAGCACATATTCCCCCCGAGCCTCTTTCCACCCTGCCGCCAGAGCACTGGCAAATCCAGGCTGGTTCTGGTTGGACACCAATCTCAGTGCGGGAAATTCCAGACTCAGTTTTCTGGCCGTTTCCGCCGTGGCGTCACTGGAATGATCGTCAACGACGATGATTTCCACCGGAATATCTTTGAGATAGGGCTTTAACTGACGAACCGTCTCCCCCAGGTTTTCCTCCTCATTTCTGGCTGGAATCACAAGACTCAGATAAGGCTTCATCAGGTCAACCCTTTTTCCTTCAGTTCTCTGGCCGCCTGCTCAAATCTATCCTCGGCCGGCGCTTTTCTTGCCCAGGAAGCCAGCCTTCTTAATCCCTGCTCCAGGGAAGTCCTGACAGTAAAACCAAGGCACTGGTGAATCCGGGTGGTATCAGCGTAACAGTGGCGAACATCACCTTTCCGAAAAGAATAGGTAATCTCAGGCTTCAGTTTCTTTTTCAAAAGTTTAATGACCATCTCGGCCATCTCTCTGATGGCCACCGGTTTTCCAGTGCCGACGTTGAATACCTGATAATCGGCCCGTTCACTTTCCAGACAACGCACGCAGGCCCGGACAACATCACCTACCCAGATGAAATCGCGGGTTTGCCATCCGTCTTCGTAGACGACCGGTGGCCGATTGTTCTTCACCCGGCTCAGGAAAATGGCCGTCACCCCGGTGTAAGGATTGGAGAGAGACTGCCGTGGTCCATAGACATTGAAGAAGCGCAGCGCCACCACCGGCAACCCGTAAGTGCGACCGATGAGTAACGCCATTTCCTCCTGCTCCTTTTTGGTGATGGCATAGATTGAATTAGCCAGCAGAGGGGTGTCCTCCGGTGTGGGTAAGGGCTTAATCTCTCCCTGGCAATGAGGACATGCGGGTTCCCAGTTTTCCTTTCCTTCTTTGTTCGGACATTTTTCTGCCTCCTGCCGCAGGGCCGGCTTGACCCGGCCGCACTTCTCACATTCATAAAGCCCTTCACCGTAGATGCTCATGGAAGAAGCCACCAGAAGCTTCTTCACCGGGTGCCTGGCATTGACCAGAATATCCAGAAGGTTGGCAGTACCCTGGATATTGCTTTCCACGTAATGAGCAATTTCATACTGGGACTGCCCCACGCCCACGGCGGCCGCCAGATGAACCACCGCTTCCGCCTGGCAGACAGCTTCCTTAAGGGCCCTGCGACTGCGCACATCGCCCCGAATAAAAGTGCTTTTCAGATTGAGGTAATCCGGTAAACCTGCTGGATGGACCTGACGGTCCAGATTGTCAAACACGGTTACTCTGTAGCCCCTTCTCAAAAGTTCGTCCACCAGATGGCTCCCGATAAATCCAGCCCCACCCGTAACCAGTATTCTTCTCATACTTCTCCCCGGTGTAGTAAAGGTTTAACTTCTTCCGATTATTTTTTGAAAATGGTTGATGGTTTTCCTCAAACCTTCTTCCAGTGATATCTGCGGCTGCCAGCCCAGAATTCTCTGCGCTCGTGAAATATCAGGTTTTCTCCGCTTAGGGTCATCCTCCGGTAATGGCTTGAATTCAACTTTCAGAGGCCGGCCAAGAACCTGGCTCATTTTCTCCACCAGTTGCTTCACCGTGAATTCTTCAGGATTTCCCAGATTCACCGGCCAGTGTTCCCCGGAGTCCGCCAGGAGAACCAGACCGCGCACCAGGTCATCAATGTAACAGAAACTTCGGCTCTGACTGCCCTCTCCATAAACCGTTAGCGGCCTGCCAGAAAGTGCCTGACTGATAAAGTTGGGAATCACCCGGCCATCATTAAGTTTCATCCCCGGACCGTAAGTATTGAAGATGCGGGCTATCCCTGTATTTACCCCGTAACAACGGTGATAAGCCATGGTTAAGGCTTCTCCGAATCGTTTGGCCTCATCGTAAACTGAACGCGGACCTACAGGATTAACATGCCCCCAGTAATCTTCTCTCTGAACTGGAACTTCCGGGTCTCCGTAAACTTCGGAAGTTGAACTGTAGAGAAATCTGGCCTGAGCCTTTTGCGCCAGTGACAGCATTTTTTCTGTTCCCGCAGAATTCACCCGCATGGTCTCCAGCGGATACTTCAGATACTCCGGGGGCGAAGCCGGACTGGCCAGGTGGCACACAAGATTGAAGTCTGCCGGCAGATGTTCTTCCTTCAAATCAGCCACGTCCAGACGAAGAAAATGAAAATTTGGGAAAACTGCGTAAGGGGCAAGATTGCTTTCCGACCCGGTTAAAAGATTGTCCACGCACCAGACTTCTGCGCCCTGATTCAAATAGTAAGCCACCATGTGGCTACCGATGAAACCTGCGCCACCACTGATTAAAACTTTCATTGTCGGCCTATTCCGCGGTAAATGAAACCGAGCTGGCGAAGTTTGGGGGCATCTAAAAAGTTCCGCCCGTCGATGAGATGGGGCGTCTTCATCATCTGTTTTATCCTCTGAAAATCAATTTCCCGGTAAAGTTGCCATTCGGTTAGAAGCACCAGCAGGTGGGCGCCTTCCGCCACCTGGTAGGGGTCTTCAAAATAGTTCACTTCTGGCAAAATCCTCCTGGCATTTTCTATCGCCTGCGGGTCATGACACCTGATGGTTGCGCCTTCCTTTCTGAGGAGTCTGATAATTTCCAGAGCCGGACTTTCCCGCACATCATCAGTCTCTGGCTTGAAGGCCAGCCCCCAGATACCGACCTGCTTACCTTTTAAATTCCAGAGAAGTTCCCGGGCTTTTTTCACCACCAGCAGTTTCTGTTCCCGATTGATTTTTTCCACTTCCCGGAGAAGGTTGAAGGAATATCCCACTTCCTCAGAAAGGGCGATGAAAGCCGCCACATCCTTTGGCAAACAGGAACCCCCATAACCGACACCTGGCCTCAAAAAGGATGGGCCGATGCGCCTGTCATAGCCCATTCCCAGAGCAACCTTTTCCACATCTGCCCCGACCCGCTCGCAAATCTGGGAGATGGCATTGATGTAAGAAACCTTCAGGGCCAGAAAACAGTTGGAGGCATGCTTGATCATCTCGGCACTTTTGATGTCAGTAAAAAGTAACGGTGCCTTAATTCCGGCGTAAATTTCTTGAAAAATTTTCCGCGACCGTTCGTTTTCTACGCCGACCACAATCCGGTCTGGCTCCATAAAATCCTTAATGGCGCAGCCTTCCCGCAAAAACTCCGGATTGGCGGCAACATCAAATTCAACTCCTGTGGGTGTTAAGAGTTCCAGGGTCCTTTTAACCCATTCTCCGGTCAACACCGGCACGGTACTTTTCTCCACAATCAGCCGATAAACCCTGGACTTTCCCTGACCGCTCATCTCTGAAAGAGCCCTGGCCAGATCCACGGTTACCTGTTCCACATAGGACAGGTCAGCCCGACCTTCTGCCGTGGCCGGTGTACCCACCGCAATGAAGATAGCCTGGGCCGCCTCTGCCAGTTCACCGATGGAGTGGGTAAAAGTGAGCCGCTGGCCGGTAACTGTCTCCCGGACTATCTCCTCCAGGCCCGGTTCATAAAACGGCATGTCCAGCCTTTTCAGTCTTTCCACCTTCTCCACATCGTTGTCCGCGCAAACGACCCGGTGACCCAGCCTGGCAAAACAGGCCGCAGTTACCAGACCGACGTGACCTGCCCCGATCACACCAATGTTTCTCATTGTTCTGGTCCTCTGGTTGTTTAAGTCCTTGAAAGAATTATAGATTCTCGTCGGCAATCCGTCAATTATCCCGGGTACCGGTGGCCACCGGTTAGCCTTTCCACAATGTGACTTCCGGACTACCTGCCTGAAAACTTCCCTGCTGCTTCCTAAGGAAAACACAGCTGCCTGGTGGTAGCAATCCGTGGCGCCAGTACTTTCTTACCGCCAGCAAAACATTACTTTCTGGCGACCAGTAACATTTGCTTACCAAAGATATGCCACAGAACCGGAGTCTTAAGGTAGATTTTTATGAGGAAATCAGACCGGGGAAAACGGCTGAGACTGGAATGATGTTATTGATAAACTCACAATATCCGGCACCGACATCAAGCACCCTGTCGCTCTCTCTGATAAACCGCTGAAAAAAATCCTGACACAATCTTGCCCAGATTTTCTGGCGATTTTCCTGCCTTCCGGCAAACCGTCTCCAGTAAAGTTCTTTAAGATTCATAATTCAAGAACTCATTTATCTCCACGGACTGGTTGCCTGTCACAGTCTTAATCGTTAAGTTCCAGATTGTTCCTCATCCAGGCGATGAGGTTTCTCACACCTTCTTCCCTGAAAACAGCCGGCTTCCAGCCCAGGTCCCGAAGCAATTTAGTATTATCACTGACGAAGATTTTCTGGTCGCCTGGCCTCCACTGGAAAAAATGACACTCAATCTCCCTTTTTAACTCTTTTTCCAAGAAATTTATCAGTTCCAGAAGGGAAAAGGTGTTCTCCAGGCCACCGCCGATGTTATAAATCTGGCCAGCGCATTTGCCTATCTGTCTGACCGCCATTTGGTAGGCCTTCAGCAGGTCCGACACTTCCAGAAGGTCTCTGACCTGTTTGCCATCGCCATAGATGTTGATTGCCTCCTGCCGTAGCGCTCTGATTACGAAATGCGCCACCCAGCCCTGGTCTTCATTGCCCTTTTGATGGGGTCCGTAGATGCAGCTCTGCCGGAAAACCACTGTTTTCATTCCATAAATACGATGATAGTCTCGCACATACTGGTCAGCCGCTCCCTTGGAATTACCATAGGGAGAGTGGAAGTTTAGGTTCTCTGTTTCCGCAACACCTTTTTGTTTTCCGGTAAAGATGTAGCGGGTCTGGGTCTCCTTTAACTTAAGGTGGCCCAGTTCACCGTAAACCTTGTTGGTGGAGGCAAACACAAAAACCGCGCCGGGCGATTTCAAACGAGTAGCTTCCAGCAGGTAAAGAGTGCCGGCCGCGTTGATTTCAAAATCCTCTATGGGGTCGGTGACAGACCTGGTGACAGCCACCTGAGCTGCCAGGTGGTAGATTTCCCGGGAATCAGACACAACCTGCTTCAATTTTTTGAAGTCCCGGATGTCCCCTCTGATAAATTGAAAGTTAGGAAATTTCTGTTTCCTGAGCCAGGCAAGGTTATCTTCCACGCCTGGACGGGAAAGATTGTCATAAACCACTACAAAATTATCTTTGTTCTTCAGCAGTTCCGCCGCCAGATTTACACCGATGAAGCCGGCTCCGCCAGTAAGTAGTATCTTTTTTCTCATCGTCCCTTCCTTGTAAAATGACACAGGGTCAGATAGTAGTAGTAAGACCGTTGCCCGGTCTTGATTCTCTCCAGCCAGCGCTCATTCCTCAAATATTCCCGGGCTTCCACCAGAACAAACTTACCGGTAAAATGCTGCCGTAACTTCATATTCCAGGGCTCCTCTCCCGCGTAAGTTTGTAATAACCATACGCCCTTGTACGGTTGCACCCGCTGGTCCAGCCTTTCTATCGGTCCATCTTCAGGTCTTACAGCCAGCACTGCGGCTTTTCCCTGATAATAGCGGTCAAAAATGGAAACCGGTCTGCCGTTAACCCATTTTCTGTCTTCGTTGGTAATGATTATATCATTCTCACCAGCCTGTTCTGTAAGGAAGCGGCCGATTTCCCGGAATGGCGCTAACCGGCTGATATCGTGAAATTGACTTGCTACCCCGGCATGGTAGAAAGATACCGAGACTATCATACAGATTAGCACACCACAAAAGGCAGCGGTGCTTTTCCAGTTAGTTTTTGCGCCCGCAGCCAGCATTAGATACCAGAAAGTCGTAAAGGGAACCAGATTCTGCGGGAGAGTGGAACGAAAGGGAATGACCACCAGAGGCAAAAGCGCAACCAGGAGAAGGTAAACTCCCTGTTCTCTAACCAGGTTCTTCCACCGCCAGAAACCAGACCACCAGCCAGCCAGGGAAAATAAAGCCGCCGGCACAACCACAGTTAGATTAAAAGGGCTCACTGTTTCGCCCAGCACCGTGTAGAAGAAAAAATAGGGCCATCTCAGCCATTGGGGAATACGACGGATGATGGCTGAGGTGTAGGCTATCTGTCCGGGAAGATAAATCAGCCAGGGTATCCAGGCCAGAAAAAGAAGAGCAAAAAAACAAGCCAGCCCCGGCTGAGTTTTCTGAGAAGGAAAAGGGTTAAAAACTGGGCCAGAATAAAAAAGACGCTGTAGTGGTGCAGGTATAGAAGCAGCAAATCGGATAGCCACAGCAGAAAAATGCTCCGTTTGTTTTCCCCAGGGCATTTAAGGAAAAGGATGGAACTGGCCAGCCCGAAGAGAGAGAAAAGGCTGTAGGATTTCAACACCTGAGACCAGAGAATGTGCACGGGACTAAAAGTTAGCAGGAGAAGAAAGAAGAAGGCCCCTTCTTCATCCAGCATTTTCCTGGCCAGAAACCAGCCGGTTGGCAGACAGGCCAGGCCGGCCAGAGCAGGCAACAACCTCAGCCAGAGGTCTCCCTGCCCCAACTTTAACATCTGATGGACCAGCAGGTAGAACAGCGGGGGATGGGCATCCTGCGTCACAATAAATCTGAGCATCTCCGGTACGGAGAGACTTCCCAGAAAAACCGCCTCAGCTTCATCGCACCAGAAGGATAGCCTGGTCAGATGCCAGAGCCGCAAAAACACTCCGGCCAGCACAACCAGAAAAAGCCAGTGTCTCTTGCTTCTCAATTTGTCCCCACCTTCATGGCTGACCCGGTTGAACCCTGCTTGGTTCTTCAGAAGGTCGCCAGATTTTCCATTTCACCGCGAGAACAAGTGGTGGTCCGATTTCCACTGACATCGTGGCCACCTGATAACCAGGCGCGTAGGAATGAAAAAGATAGTAGACCGTCAGAGCCAGAAGCCCGGTGAGAGAGAAAGTTAAAGCCACCAGAAGTATTCTCTTTTCCAGAGAAAGAATAGCCAGGGGCATCAACCAGGTGATGTACCAGGTAGCCCTGGCGGGAAGAACCACGACCAGCAAGAAGAAATACAACACAGCAGCGTGATAAAGAGATGAGTCCCAACTCCTGGTTTGCTTCCATGACTTCCAGGCCATCCAGATGAAACCACCAGAGAGAAAAAATTTCAGAAAGCGGGTCGCCAGTCCACAGTTTTTCGGTGAGAGAAGTTGCCAGCAATAATTCCACAGAAAGACAAAAGAGTGATGGTAATTTCCGGCTGTCCAGAAGGGACGGGCAAAGGTGGCCGGCCCCCGGTAAAAGGGTAGCCACACCAGAAAAGTGGCCAGAGCCATGAGCAGCAGTGAAAAAGGAACTTCCTTTTTGTTTTTGACCGTCTTCAAATAAAACGGCAGAAAAAGGACAGAAAACATTTTGACCAGGACCGAACCAGCCAGAGCCAGCGAGGAAAGAAATCTCCAATTCTTCAAAGATAGCCATATTCCCACCAGCAGCAAGAAAATCATAGCCGTATCATTGCTGCAGCCGGCTACGGCGTAAACGAGGAGGAGCGGATTCCAGCCATAGAGTAGCATTGCTCGTTGAGCCTGGTGCGGCCGGATGTGCTCTTCTATGGAGTAAATCAGCCAGGTATTGAGCAGGTGCAAAATCAGAGTAAAGAAGCGGAAAACGGCTATCTGTCCAAGGATATTGGCGCCCCCTAACAGGTACAACCCAGCCTCTATCCAGTGCCAGAGAGGCCCGTATGCCGAGGTGAAGTTTTGCCAGCCGACATAGCGGTAGAAGCAATCGTGAGCAAAGGCAGACGGTGGCGTAAAATACGGATTGGCCCTGTAGAGAGCAACCATTTTCCCCTGAAAAATATAAAGAAAAACATCGTGATGCTTGCCGGGAGGAAAGAAAAAGAGCGTCGCACAGAAAAGAGCCGTGCCAAGCATAATGGCCCGGCGGGAAAAATTATCACTGTCTCTAATGCCAGCAAGATACGCCCAGCCAAAGAGTAAAATGACAAAAGCGTAAAAACTGCCAACCCACCAGCCGGTGAACAGCCACCCTGGCAAACCTGACAGCAACGAGACCAGCCAGTCAGGACAAAAGGGCAGGTAACGGCTGGCCAGGGAAATCACTCCCTCAGGCCCCTTTCGGGAAAGAGCAAAAAATACCTGAAACATCAGATAATTTAAACAGGCAAGTTCCATCAGCCATAAAGCAAGATTTTTTCTGGTTCTCATTTCTTTCGGTTGTCTGTGTTCACCTGTGCGTTTCCGGTAACAGCGGCCCCTGGCTTACATCCCAGCCCAACCAGGGACTTGCGCAGTCCCAGGACATCTTTCAACCGTTTCACCTGAAAAAACAGATAGGAAGACAGCTGATTGCTGGAAAATTTTACCTGCCCTGAATGCTCCTTCACCTCCATAATTTTCACCTGCTTGAAACCTGCCCCCGCAAGCACCCGGGCCAGCGAAAGGGAATTAAAATGGTGCAACTGAGCAGGAACATGCAAAAGAGCACGGCTTTTGCCAGTAAAAGAAAACAACCTGGCCATACGAAAAAGGCTAACTTGATGACAGGGCGTCTTCACCAGAATCAGACCGCCTGACTTTAGCAGTTTCCCTGCCGCAGCAAGATATTGGGGTGCTTCCGGCACATGAGCCAGTACATCCCAGAAGGTTACCAGGTCAAAACTGTTTTCAGGTAGCTTTACTTCTGTCAGTGGTCCTTCCGCAATAGTAAATCCGTGCTGCCGGCACCAGCTCACCGCAAAAGGAGATATTTCCTCGCCGAGAACCTGCCAGCCATTCCGGGCAGCCACTTCCAGAAAAATACCTGTCCCGCAACCAACATCAAGCAGGCGGCCAGGTTTCGGCAGATATTTTTTCAGGGAACGAAAAAGACCGCTCAGATACTGCCCGCGAGAATCAGCGCAGGAAAGATACCAGCGCTGAAAGTAGTCCCGGTCATAAAGTGAGGCTGTTTGTTCCGGAAGGGGTTGAACCGAAACAGTCAAACAACGGCGGCACCGGTAAGCCCGATACTTCCCTTCCCGCCAGACCGGATAAGCCTCACCAGTGCAAAAAACGCATTTTTTCATGTAACTTTTTCCATTTTTCCAGGAAGTAGAACCACCCATGGCTGGCCAGGATGATGAGAAACGGCTCCAGTGGCATGCGGTAGCGAATAATGGCTCGCACTAAAATGTAGGTTCCGGAATAGTAGAAAATGAGAAAGTAAAGCAGGCTGAGTCGCCGCCAGCGTAACCTGGCGGCCACGGCGCCCAGCAGAGCCAGCACGAAAATGGGGCCGGTATAGCCCAGGCTAAGAATCTGGTGCCACCTGGTATAAGCCTCACCGGGACCGGAAACAGTGAAAGGAAAAGGTCGCCAGAAATTCAAAAACCGCCGTCCCACATAAGAACAAAATTTCCCTGGATGGGCTCTGATAAAGGCGATGGCTCTTGAAGAAAGAAGCCTGGTGGCTTCCAGCTCAGAGAGCCGACCGACTTCTTGCGGGTCATAGGTAAAAGCAGTTCCGCTGGGTTCCACAGTGAAAGAGTACGGGTTGTTATTAATATAAAGAGCCTGTCCGGAGTCGGTGGAATGGAGCAGAAAAACTCCATGAAGCCTCCAGTTTCTCCAGAGCCACGGACTCACCGTCAAACCCGTGGCGATAACAAGAAGACAAAAGGAAGACCACACTTTCTTTTTTTCTAACTTCATCAGGCCCAACCAGATCAGGACAAAGACAAAAAACATTACCATAATCGTTCGGCACAAGATGCTGGTGCCAAGCCAGAATCCCGACAACAACCACCAGCCAGGCCTATCTCTGGCGATGGCCACCAGCAGACTAAGGACGAGGGACAGCAGACACGCCATCGTCAGCGTTTCTGGAGCCAGATACCCGGTGAAAAAAATGAAGGTGGGATAGACCGCGCACAATAAACTGGCCAGACAAGCTTCCCGTTTACCAAAGACTTCTTTTGTTATAAGGTAAACAAGAAAGACCGAGACCGTGCTCAACACAGCCAGACCCATTTTTGCCACCAGGTAACTGTGGCCGAAAAGATAATAAAGACCAGCAAGAAACAGAGGAAAAAGTGGCGGCCGCCAGGAATAGTAAGGTACGCCGGAAGGAATAAACGGATTGGCGATGACATAGCCCCGTCCGGCAACCAGATTGCAGGCCAGTTCGTCCCACCAGTCTGTCCAGACATTAACGGTGTTATCCTGACGGAGTATCCAGACGACCCGCAGGAGCAAAGCCACAACCAGCACCCCACCCGGGAACCATCCATTCTTTTTCATCATCCATCCGGGAAAAATACGCAAGGAAGCCTTTCCGCCTCCAGCCTTTTTTGTCGGGCGGCCGTCAGGTCGCCAGCACGAGGATAAAAAATCTTTCGCCACATCCGCATAACACTGAGAAAGGTAGCCGGGATATGACCCGGCCGGATACTGGAAGTGCCGCGCTTTCTGGGTAGATGCTTCACCGGACGCTGAGCTATCTTAAAATGGCCCAGACGAGCCCGCACCATCAATTCAGTATCCACAAAAAAGTCGTCACTCTCCAGTTCCAGTTGTTTCAACACGGCCTGACGAAACAATTTAAAGGAACAGTCAATATCCTTAAGGTGAAGTCCGAACAAATATCTGATAAGAAGGTTGTAACCTCTGGAAAGGAAAAGACGAATCAGAGCATCCCGACGTTGCTGCCGGTAGCCGACAACAATGTCATATCGTTTGATGAGGGGTAAGAAGTCGGCCAGTTCCCTCAGGTCAAATTGATTATCCGCATCGGTGTAAAACACAAGCTTGCCTGAAGCATTGAACAGCCCTGTACGAAGGGCCGCTCCATATCCCCGGTTAACCCGGTGGTGATAGACCCGCACCCGACCTGCCTGGAGTCGGGCCAAACGGTCAGCCTTCTCTCCGGTTCGGTCAGTACTACCATCGTCAACAATCACTACCTCGTAATCGGAAAACAAACCCTCAAGTACCGAAAGCGCTGTCGTGACTGCCTGCTCAACATTGTCTTCTTCGTTATAAGCCGGCAGCACCACAGAAATTTCCAGTTCCTTTGTTTTCATCTTCTCACCGATTAAACCGGTAGCGGATCAGAGTCCAGATGGCCACCAGACCATCCCGCCAGGAAATTTTCTTCCCCTGTTCCAATGTCCGCGGATAATAACGAATGGGCAATTCCACGATTTTCACACCCTGCCGGCTCACCTTAGCGGTCACCTCCGGGCAGAATTCAAAACCGCGACACTTCAAAGAAAGGGAACGCAGCACCTCGGTGCGAAACATTTTATAACAGGTGGGCTCATCGGTAAGGCTGGTGCCATAAAGCAGATTGGTAAGCCAGGAAAGAAATCTGCCCCCCAGGTAAAAAGAAAACGAAGACTTTGGATTCCTGCCCAGAACTCGCGAACCGTAAACTACCCTGGCTTCGCCTCTGATAATCGGCTGGATTAGCCTGACCAGATCCATGGGCTCGTACTCTAAATCAGCATCCTGAATGACCACAACCTCACCGGTCACCTTTTCCATTCCCCTTCTGATGGCAGCCCCCTTGCCTCTGTTTCTCCCCTGATAGACAAACACCAGGTCCGCGGATGATTTTTTCTCCAGTTCCTTCAGAAGTTCCCTGGTACCATCCGTACTGCCGTCATCCACAACAATAATCTCTTTTTCCAGTGGCACGGCCCTGACTTTTTCCAGGAGAGCAAGGAGCGTTGCTTTCTCGTTATACACCGGTATGATAATGGAAAGTCTCATTCTCCTGCCCACCTTATCGTTTGCTTCTTTCTTAACTTTACCGTCTCTCTGACCAGAGCCACCAGATAAAACCAGCCGTTAGCGCTGAAAATAATGACAAAGGGTTCCACCGCCACCCGGTAGCGGATGGAAGCCAAATAAATTACGTGGAACAGGGTAAAGAAAATAATAACCCCGTGAAGCAACCAGGCTTTTCGCTGAGCAAGACTAACCCAGAATCCAAGCACAAAAAAAGGCACAAGCACCCCGAAAGAAAAAACGCTTACTGCCCGATAGAGAGGCTTCACAAACTCCTTGGCGTTGGGGACAACATTCCAGAAACGTTTGAACTTGTTCTGCAGCAGCCAGAGGTATCTCCGGGGATTTTCCCTGATAACTTTCATGGTTTCCCGGTAAAGAAATTTATCCCGTTCTCCCTCGGATATTTTGCCCACTTCCTCCGGAAATATCCGGCAGGGACCGCCTTCGGAATGGAGATTGTTACCTTCCCAGAAAACCCATCCCCCCATCGTAGTACCGGGTACGAACCTGCCCAGCAGGAGATAGTTACGAATTACCCAGGGCAGAAGGACCAAACCAAAGAGGACGGCGGTAATAGCCAGTAGTTTGATTTCCTGCCATTTTCTCTGGCGTGATAGCCAGACCAGCAGAAGCGCCAGCGGAACAAACGCCTGCATGGTCGGTCGACACAGACCGGCCAGACCGAGAGCCAGCCCGGCCCTGACCGCCCTGAAGGTATCCGGGGCTTCCGTCATGACCACCAGTTCCCACAGACTCCAGACTATCAGAAAAATAAAGACGGTCTCGGTTAGCAAAAACCCTGTATAAAAAATAAAGAAGGGATATCCGCAAGAAAACCAGCCAGCCAGCTGCCCTACCTGGCTGGAAAAAACTCTTTTGCCGAGCCAGAAGATAAATACGACGGTCGCCGTTGAAACCACTGCCTGAAAAATTCTAATCGCTAAGAGGTTTCCGCGGCAGGCCATCAGAACTGAAATAATCAGCGGGTACAGTGGCGGCCGAAAAGCCTTCCAGTTCTCATTGACCACCAATCCGTGACCGCTGAGAAAGTTCTCGGCCACGCGCCAGTATTCAAACTCATCATCAAACTTCAGGTGCGGCGGCAAACTCAGCACGAAAGTCAACCGCAAAATCAAACTGACTGCCACAAGCCAAAAAATCTTCTTTCTCTCCATGTTCCCATTCCCAGTTTCGCCAGGAAAGCAATCTGGCCGGTCTGACCATAGACACCTGTTCGGGGAAGGCTGTAAGGGGAAACAGGGGGCATCCTCCGGCTGGTGACCATACCGGCAAGATAACCGGCCTGCCTGACCAGGGAGACCACTGTTTCATTGTAGTCCCCGTAAGGATAGCAGAAAAACTCCACACTCTGCCCCAGTTTTTCCTGCAAAAGCCTCCTGGAATCGGAAATTTCTCTTCTGGCTTCCTCAGGCGACAGGGTTGTGAGCCGCCGATGGGTTAACCCGTGCGAACCAAAGATAACGCCCTTCTGGCTCATTTCCTCTATTTCCGACCAGGTAAGAAAACGGTCGCGCACCGAATCATGATAACGCGGCAACAGATAATGGCTGCTGATGTAGCCAGCGTTCACAAAAACTATGGGGGGAACATTAAATTCTCTGAGAATGGGCCAGGCAAACCAGAAGTTGTCAGCATAACCGTCATCAAAAGTAATCAGAAACCAGCGTTTCCCCTTTAACTTTTCAGGACCCGACCTGATCTCTTCAAGAAGCAGACCGGGTGGAAGCGGCTGCCAACCTCCGGTGAGAAGAAATTTAACCTGCCGCTGGAATTTTTCCGGGGAAACACTCAAAGCATCTCTTGAATACCAGGGATTCACCCGATGATAGGCCAGAATCACTGCCCCTCCCTTTTTCCAACCGGTCCTGTGAAAAAGTTCAAGTTGTTTTTTAGCCTTTTGCTGTTTCTGTCAATGGTTTTGCAACTTTTTGCTTTCCCTCACTCTCCCCTCCCAACACTATCAAAAAAGGAAGGGGACAGCTGGCGAACGATTTGCGAAGGCACAGTTACAAGACAAGACGAAAAGCGGCAGCGTTCGGTAAGCGGACCGGATAATTCCATCCGGGACGCAATACCTTACTCGGCGGTGTCTGAATTCGCCACCTGGCGAATGAGTTCGCCGAGCAACCGATTTCGGCGTAGTCCTTGTCTGTGCCGAAGCACTCTGAGTGAGCCAGTTCGTTCCCTTTCTTTTCATTCTTCTTTTATTCCTTTTTTGACACTACCTCTAATCCTTTGGTTGGCCCGTCACTTCGGCCAGAAAAGCATACAGTGTCTGAATCGTTACTATTTCCAGGAAACCCAGGGCAGCTGCCCGGGCAATGTTGTCTGTCAGCGCGGTCGCCGTCTGGCTATTATACAACCTGGGGACGACTATCACAAATCCCCACGGTACCGCCAGAATTCCCAGCAGGACAACCAGGCTGGCCAGGTGGTGACGAACCAGGTTGATACTGGTGAGCATGGCCTGGAAAACCGGTTTGTTTTCAGCGATGATAATCAGCGGCGCCAGAAAAGTGGCCAGCAGAAAATAGGCGCCGACCGAGAGCCAGACCAGCGCCAGGACAAAAAAAGCCGCGGCGGTCAGCAGGTTTGTAGAGGCAATGGCGGTCAGAGTGGTGGAAGCCATGGCGGCGAGGAACAGGCCGGCCATACCAAGCGCCACCTTGAAGAAAAGTACCGGTGCAAAAAAAGCCAGACCCTGGCGCCAGCAACCCGTCCAGGGAAGGAACTGGTGAAAAGAAAAATCCTTCAGAGCAGAATAAACACAGCAGGAAAGGTAGTTGTCCATCAGGAAAGCAGGAAAAAGATAAGCCAGCAAACGGCCGTCAGTGGCCAGAGCTTCCACCGACTTATTACTGAAGGGTAACGACTGCAACAGCAACCAGATGACGATTACGGCCAGGAGCACCAGATGGCCGGCAGTAAAAAGGAGACCCTTCCTCAGGAAAGGCAACGTTTTTCCCATGATTTTGCCACCATATTTTAATCCATCCGGACATTTCTGGCGAGCTCTTGACAGCGCCTGGCGCAATATGTTAAAAGAGAGGTATGGAAGATATAAGGATTTTTTATCAAAGGCTTACCAGGCAGAAAAGAATTATCTTCTGGGTAACGGTTGCCGTTATATTCCTTTCCCTGCTCAGATTTGGTGTCTGGATTGGCACCAGGAATAAAAGGCCTACCCCCAAAACCTATCTCAAGCAACTGCGTAGCCGGAATAAGGATGCCAGGTTAAGCGCGATTTATTCTGCGGGCAGGCTGGGTTTAAAAGATACTGTACCGGTTCTGGTAGAGATCGTGGAGACTGACCCTGATGTTCATGTCAGAAGGATGGCCGCGGCCAGCTTGGGCCGTCTTGACCAGGATAAACTCTTTGAACTCTTCAACAGTCAAAATAGACAAACAAAAGACCTGGCTCTGGAGACCCTGGCCAAGTTAGATAAAAAGAATGTTCTCCGCCTCTTTGATAAAATAGAGCAGCAGGATAAAGAAACACAGGGAAAACTTTTGGACTATGCCAGTTCGTTGAATGAGCCAGAACTGGCCGAAAAACTGCTGAGTTTTGCGGAAGACACTAAGAAACCGTTAGAACTGAGAACGAAATGCCTGGAATTGCTGAAAACGAAGGCTACCTTAGAGATGGAAAGCCGGCTGATGAACCTGATGTACAACGACCCGGAAGAAGAAGTGAAAAAGCTGGCCAAAGAGGTCATAGCCATTATCAGAGGAGGCAAAAAGTCATGAATGAAGAAAAAAGCAGGCGCGCGCTTTCCGGGAAAAGAGGTTTTACGCTGATAGAGCTTCTGGTGGTAATTGCGATTATCTCTATGCTGGCCGGTCAAACCCTGCCGGCGCTTTCCAAAGCCAGGGAAAAGGGGCGTCAGGCCAACTGCATCAGCCAGTTGAAGCAGTTTTCCATCGCCATTGAACTCTACTACCAGGATAACGAAGATTATCCCTGCTGGCTCTCCAACCTTTTCCCTTCTTATGTGAAGCCGGACAAAATTTTTATCTGTTTATCAGACTTGCAAAAAGGAAAACAGGGGCACGGCAATATCCAGTTTCCAGAACTGTATGATATTTCCACCAATCCGGCGGCCGTGGGACGAAATCCGGAAGTGGAAAATAACAGTTACTGCTATGAGTTCTCACCGATCAGGTGCCAGTGGTTTGAGGATAGCCACGACACCACCGAGATTGCCCGGGCTGATACCAACGGCGACGGCCAGGTTAGCTGGAAGGAAGCCAAAATCTATCAGTCGCTTCACGAGGGCAGGGGCGGCCAGGTGCCTATTGTCCGCTGCTTCTGGCACTACTACAATCACGGGGATAAGGTGTTGAATCTGGCCTTCAAGGACTATAACGTCTTTACCAGCGGTCCATACTGGGAAGCTACTTCATACTGAATGGCCAGCCGTGGCTGGAATTTCAAAGCCGACCTGCTTTCTCCTCTCTCTGGAACCAGGCGACGGTTTGTTTGATACCTTCTTCTAATGGCACCCGTGCCTGCCAGCCAAAAGCCTGCCTTATCTTTTCCACTGAGAGACAACTTCTTCTGATATCGCCTTCCCTGGCTGGAGCGTACTCACGGATGGCTGGCCGGCCAACCCACCTGGCTACCTGCTGGAAAATCTCATTGACCGAAGTTTCCCGGCCTGTTCCCACATTAAAAAATCCAGAAACGTTTTTCTCCATGACCAGCAAGCACGCCTGGATAACATCCTCAATGAAGACAAAGTCTCTGGTTTGCTGACCGTCACCGTAAATCATGGCTGGTTGTCCTCTTAACAGCCGAACAGAAAAAATTGCCACCACCCCGGCTTCAGAAAAAGCGTTCTGTCTTGGACCGTAAACGTTTCCAAAGCGCAGGGCGCAAAACGACAGTGGAAAGTAACGGTGGTAGTAATTCAGATATTTCTCCACGGAAAGTTTAGCAATTCCGTAAGGACACAGCGGAAAAGGTTCCACCGTTTCCGGGGTAGGCAGGATTTCCGGCTCTCCGTACATCACCCCGCCTGTGGAAGCAAAAATTATTCTCCGACCACCTGCCTTGAGGAAAGAACTAACCAGGTTGAGAGACCCGTTAACATTGACATTGTTGTCAAAGATAGGGTCTTCGGTGGATTTTCGGACATTAATCTGAGCCGCCAGGTGGAAGAGAATTTCCGGTTTTTGCTCCTTCATCAAGTTTTCCACCTGCTTGTCGCGGATATCTCCCTGGTAGAATTTTGCCCGGGGATTTAGGTTCTCCTTTCGGCCGGTGGAAAGATTGTCCAGAATGGAGACTTCGTGCTGCCTCTCAATCAGTTTGTCGACCAGATGGCTGCCGATAAAACCTGCCCCGCCGGTCACTAAGATGCGCATGGTTTTCTCCGGTCTTAAACTGGTAACTGAATTTCTTTCAACCAGTCATAGTTGGCGATGTGCCACTGGACCGTTCTTTTGATACCTTCTTCCAGAGAAATAGTTGGCTGCCACTGCAGGAGTTCTTTAGCCCGGGAGATATCCGCCCAGGTAGCCTTCAGGTCAGCCCTGTGGAATTCGTGATGCTGAATCTTGCTGGATTTACCCAGGGCTTTCTCAATGAGGGCAATAGCCTGGCTCAAAGTGTAGGGCTGATTTCCCCCGAGGTTGATAATCTGGAAACCAGTCAGGTTCAGCCCGCGGATAGTGCCCTCGGCAATGTCGTCCACGTAGGTGAAGTCCCGGCTCTGGCTGCCGTCACCAAAAATCTGAAGCGGTCGGTTCTCCTGTATCCAGGTGATGAATCTGAAGATGGACATATCCGGCCGGCCGCAGGGACCGTAAACAGTAAAGTAACGGAAGACCGTAGCGTCAAGGCCATAAAGATAGTGGTAGGTATAGCAGGTGACCTCAGCCGCTTTCTTGGAAGCAGCGTAAGGCGAAATGGGCTCGTTGACCGGCAGGGTTTCGGAAAAAGGCATTTTCTGACCCGCGTAAAGTGAGGAGGTGGAAGCCAGAATAAACTTTCTGATGCCCTTTTCTCTGGCTATTTCCAGGAGGTTCAGGGTGCCGATGGCATTCGTCTGGAAGTAAACATACGGATTTTCCAGACTGTAACGGACCCCGGCCCTGGCGGCTAAATTGATGATGGCTTCCGGGGAGAAACCTTCCAGCGCCTGGTGCAGAGCCTGCCGGTTGGCGATATCCACCTGGCGAAAACTGAAATCCGGAAACCTGGCGAGTTGAGAAAGGCGCCATTTTTTCAGCCGCACATCGTAATAATCGTTGAGGTCGTCCAGGCCCAGCACCGTCGCTCCGGCCTGGAGGAGTTTCTCCCCAACTTTGGCGCCGATAAAGCCGGCCGCTCCAGTAAGCAAAATTCTACGCATAAACAAAGTTTATCATTTTGCGGCAGAAAAAGCCATTTTTTGACCGGAAGGCGTATTTCTCTTATAATTCTCACATTGAGAGAGTGGAGGAACTGATGGGAAAATTTGAAAAGATGACGCATCTTTACCATCGCAAGAGAGACAAGGCAAGACAGCAACTGAAGTTACTGGAAGAAGGGAAAATTAAGCCAGCAGAACTCGGCCGGCTGGCGAGAAAACTGCTCTACAAGAGGTTTAAGGCTGGCCACGCACTCAGGGTAAGGACGGCTTCCGCCGGCGCCGGGCAGTCCTCACCCTCTGTTTCGGAAAAACAGGGCTCGTGAAAGAGCCGGAGGGGTCGCATAGCGGCCGAGTGCGCACGCTTGGAAAGCGTGTTCTCGAGCAATCGGGACGTGGGTTCGAATCCCACCCCCTCCGCTTATAAGGTACGTTCCGGGCACATCCTTAACACAACATTCCGGGGACATAGTTTACACATTCTGGTATAATTAACCTCTTGAGAAGGAGGGGAATATGCCATGGATGGAGAAAAGTGTTATGGATGAGCGGATAAAGTTCATAGGCCGTCTATTATCCGGAGAAAAGATAGCGCAGATATGCAGGGAGTTTGGGATATCGCGGGTGACCGGGCATAAGATATGGAACCGGTACAGAGAAGACGGGACAGAGGGCTCTATGATTGCAGCCGGGCCCCGCATAAACATCCCAACCAGCTTCCTTTTGA
This sequence comes from bacterium, assembly GCA_029551285.1. Classification (GTDB taxonomy): domain Bacteria; phylum Ratteibacteria; class UBA8468; order B48-G9; family DSTR01; genus JAMWDF01. The sequence goes on from JAKPFT010000082.1 coordinate 47,757, forward strand.
GATAGAACAACTTATAGTTCGGCTGAAGAAGGAGAAGCCGAAATGGGGAGCGCCGAAGATCCGGGAATTAGTGCGGAACAAATATCCGGACATTAAAC
>JAKPFT010000086.1 GCA_029551285.1 bacterium
ATGAAAAGAAAGGGAACAAACTGGCTCACTCAGAATGCTTCGGCACAGACAAGGACTACGCCGAAATCGGTAGCTCGGCGAACTCATTCGCCAGGTGGCGAATTCAGACACCGCCGAGTAAGGTATTGCGTCCCGGATGGACTTATCCGGTCCGCCTACCGAACGGTGCCGCTTTTCGTCTTGTCTTGTCGCTGTGCCTTCGCAAATTGTTCGCCAGTTATTCCCTTCCTTTTGTGACACAGTGGGGGGAGGGAAATAAGAACTTACAAGACCATTGGCAAAAGAAAGAAAAGACTAAACAACTGAAAGTCTTTGAAAGAACCAGACACTTTACAGGGAGGAGAGATGCTCTACCATCTGGCCAGGATTACCGACGCTAAAACGGCCCGGGTTTCTTCCTGGGACCAGACCGGCCGCAACGCCGACTACTGGATTATTCCTGCTGGTAAGAGCCGGGTTCTGGCAGAGATTGAAGGACCGGGCTGTATCACCCACATCTGGATGACCCAGCAGAAACACTATCGGGAGTGTCTGTTGCGGATCACCTGGGAGGAAGCCGGTTTCCCCAGCGTTAATGTGCCTTTAGGCGATTTTTTCTGCCTGGGACACGGTCTGGTAAATTCCTTTCAGTCTTTGCTGTTTAGCGCTTCCACCAGAAGCAACTATCAGTTTAACGCTGGCTGTGCCCTCAACTGTTATGTGCCGATGCCTTTCCGAAAAAAAGCGGTGGTGGAACTGCTCAACGAAAGCGGGGAAGACCACGGCCAGTATTTCTACATTGATTATGAAAAATGGTCAGCCGTCCCGGAAGATGCAGGTTACTTTCACGCGGAGTTTCGCCGCGCTAATCCTTTTGGTGGCTGGGGTCCAGAGATTCCCGTCAATACCCCGCAGGCCAATATCGTTAACAGGGAACGGACTGCCTGGGAAAACAACTATGTGATTCTGGAGACAAAAGGACGGGGTCATTATCTTGGCTGCAACCTCAGTGTGGCGAACTTCCAGGGAACCTGGTGGGGTGAAGGTGATGACATGATCTGGGTGGATGGCTACAAATGGCCGCCTGACCTGCACGGCACCGGCAGCGAAGATTACTTCAACCAGGCCTGGGGAATGCAGCCCAACGCCTTTCTCCGTAACGGCTCCTCACTTTACGAAGGCTACACCCTGGGGATACCCGATGGCAACCCCTGGCAACGGCAGGGTGGCTACCAGACCAGTTACATCTTTCATCTGGAAAACCCGGTCCGTTTCCAGAAAGAGATTAAGGTGACGATTGAGCATGGTCACGGCAACCACCTGGCTAATGACTACAGCAGCGTCGCTTACTGGTATGCGGAAAGACCTACCCTGGTGGTAACTCCGCCGCCGGTGGAAAAGCGGCTACCGGTGTTGCGGGACAACCAGGGTAACTGGCTTTTCTCCCCGGCAAACCAGATTACTCCTTTCCGGGTCAAACTGAACCCGGAAATGAAGAAGATGAAGGCTGAGTGGAAGAAATTAAAGAAAGGGAAATGAAATCCTCAGAACAGGTGAGGCTGGAGCATCTCCGCTGGTTCATGAAATTGCCTCCGGAAGAAAAAATGAGGTTGTCTCTCTCGTGGGGGTACTTTGCCTATAATCTACTTTCTCCGGAGCAGAGGCTGATTTATCAGGAATTCAGGCGTGGCCGAAGAAAAGATCCTTCAAGAGATCAGGCAAGTAGCTGAAGCCCTTTGCCGGGCAGAGCTACCCTTTCTGGTGGCTGGCGGTCTGGCTTTATCGCTCCATGGGATTCCGAGGGCTACGATCGATTTAGATTTACTTGTTCCGGCGCAAACGGATGTTCTGGATAAGCTCTTAATGGTTACCAGTTCATGCGGGCTGAGTCTGTCCGAAGAAGGTATCGAAAGACTTTTTTCTCAACCTTCCCTTATTATCGGCCAATGGCTGACCTTCCGTGACCAGGAAAATCGTAACCTGCTTGATGTTCTGGTAGAAAAGTCCGATTTCTTCCAGGACTTACTGTCTCGGGCCGTGAGGGTCAAACTTGGCTCGTCAGTACTCCGGGTAGTGTCACTGCTTGACCTGCGACGGATGAAGGTAGTTTCTGGCAGGCCGCTGGACTTAGCGGATGTTACCCTGATTGATGAGCGGCTTTCCCTGGAAGAGAAAAAATCTGAGCAGCCTTAGCGCCTGGTTAGAAACTCTCTATCTGGAACTGGCGACTCCCCAGGCCTAACTTTTCGGCGGCTTCTAACTGCTTCCAGTAAGGACAGGCAGGCCAGACCTGCTGGAATTTATCCACACCCGCGCCCCATTTTGCCCCGGGCGTTTCCTTCACCAGATAGACAGAAGCCTGGTCAATGGCTACCGGGTCAGAAGAAGCCAGCACGCCGATATCCGGTACCATCGGCTCCCCGGGATTTCGCAGACAGTCACAGTTAGGCGCAATCTTTAGAAGGAAATTGACGGCAAAAAATTTCTCCGGGTAAAGAGAATGCACGGCCGCCGCATAAAAAGCCAGTCTTTCCTGAAACTGAACGGAAGAAGTACTTGACCAGGGAATATCAATGGCTTCTTCCGGGCAGACATGAACACACTGGGCGCAGCCAAAACACCTGTCCCGGTCAATGCTGGCCTTTTTCTTCACCAGCGTAATGGCCTGTGCTGGACAGTTCTGAACGCACCGGCCGCAGCCGGTGCACTGTGCCAGGGTAACCTGCGGCTGCACACTGGCATGCATGGCAAACTTCCCTTTCCGGGAAGCACAGCCCATACCGATATTCTTAATGGTACCACCAATACCAGAAAGAAGATGACCCTTAAAGTGGGTCACCGCTACCAGAGCTTTAAAATGGCTGAATTCTCGCGCTAAGTAAGCCGGCCTTTTGTTTTCTCCAGGCAGTCTCACCACCACTTCATCATCGCCTCGGAACGACCCGGCAATAACAATCGGTGCTAAGTGATGGTAACCGTGGCTCCAGGCAACTTCCAGGTGGCTGAAAGTAGTATCCCGTTCTCCCCGGTAAAGCACATTGGTATCGGTGAGAAAGGGACTGGCCTTCCGACTTCGAACAAGGGAGACGATTGGCGCTACCAGCTCTGGCAAAACATGATGGTCATGGCCGGAACTGCCAAAGTGAATCTTCAAAGCCACGTTGTCCCCGGGAGAGAAAATTTCCGGCAAACCCGCCTTCACTAAAAAGGTTTCCAGCTGATTTATTTTCTCCACCGGTAAGAAGTATACCTTAGCCACTACCTCCTCCTTTTTCCTGCAACCCCCTGTCAAAACCCTGAGTTGTTTTTTAGTCTTTTCCTGTGTCTGTCAGTGGTGTTGCAAGCCCTTTTCTCCCTGCCCCTCCCCCCACTGTGTCAAAAAAGGAAGGGGACAGCTGGCGAACGAATTGCGGAGGCACAGCTACAAGACAAGACGAAAAGCATAAGCGTTCGGTACCTGTCCCGGGTAAGTGTTTGTTAATCAATCGGGACAGGGTACCTTGCTCGGCGGTGTCTGAGCCCACGGGTAGTGGGCGAGTTCGCCGAGCAGCCGATTTCGGCGTAGTCCTTGTCTGTGCCGGAGCACCCTGAGTGAGCCAGTCTGTTCCCTTTCTTTCCATCCTTGTTTTATTCCTTTTTTGACACTACCCCGCAACCATCTCGCCCACCATTTCTACCCGGTCAAAGTCTGCATCCGGCGGCACATTATCACTCATCCCCAGAGCGAACCGCCGGCCGTGGGGAACCTTCTCCAGCAGTTCCGCCACGTACTTTTGAAAGTCCTGCCTGCTGCCACCCTGCTCACAGAAAATGACGGACGGCAAGCCACCCTGAACCACCACCTTTTCCCCCACTTTCTCCAGGGCTTCCGGAATGGTCAGGTCAGACATCGGCCTGACTGCGATAGCCTCCACCACATCAATTCCGCATTCTGGCACAAATTCCAGCAGGTGCTGGGTTCGGCCGCACCAGTGGACCTGGAAAACCTTTCCGGCGGAATGAAGGATAGAGGCAATCTTCTGGTAGTAAGGGATCGCATATTTTTTGAAGATGGCCGGCGGGGTGGTCCATTCGTCCATATTATCCGGGCTGGTAATAACCAGTGCTGGTGCCTGCGCCAGGAGTCTGGCGGCTTCTGCGGCTTTTTGGGTATACAGTTCCAGCAAACCTTCCACTTCGGCCCGGTGGTCATGAAAGAGGTAAATTCCCCTTTCCCAGCCGCAGTCGTTCTTTCCAAAATGGATGTAAGGCAGACAATAAGGTAAGCCTACCAGAGAAATCCCATCTTCACCGACCGCCGCCTCGCTTTCCCAAAAAGGCTTGGTGTTCAGTCTGAACCGGGTATGCTCTACAATCCAGGCTACTACTTTAAGGTCCGACACCTCCTTAATCCAGTGCTCCTTCAAAAAAAGCGCCTGGGTAATGTCACCGGCGCGGCGGTGGACCGTCTGCACCGAACCTACAGGGGTATGGTAAGCAGTGATAATGGCTCCATTCTCTTCCTTCTTAACAATTTCAACCGAACCATCAATCTCCCGATCCAGACAGCCGGTTCTTGCCCAGATGGTGCCTTGAACCCGGCGAACAATTTCATTCCGGTCCAGCCCCTGGTACTTGACTGGCAGTGTACCCCTGGCGCTGTTGACCTGATACCAGTGGTCAAAATTCGGTACAAAGGGCAAAAACTCGCCTTCGCCCCCGGTTAAAATCCTGGTATAGTTTTCCCGTCTGGTCATCGTTTTCTAACTGTAATGCCGGTCTTTCAGAAAGTTAAGGCTGCGGCCAAGGAACGCTGCCAGAAAGAAACACGCTCTTCCTTTTCCCGATTTTACCCTGAAATACCCAGAACAGGCAAACCCCGGATTCCTCAGAAACTCTACCTGCAGTGATAGTCAAAAAACCTTCCGCAGGCTGGATAATCGCCGGATGGTACGGCCTTTCGTGCTGGAGCGAATAGAGGCAGAATTAAAATCTGCAGGCATCCATGTTGGACACACCGGTATCTACAATGTTCTGAAGAGGAGAGGATTAAATACAGCCAAGGACCGATTGTCTGGTTCGTGGAAATTCGCAATCAAAATACTCCACTTCGGGAAGGCTCTGGGTCAGAGAGGTTTTACCAACCCGTCTCACCCCTGAAAGCCATACCACCGACTTTTCTTGCCACGCTTTTTCTATCCTTTCCAGCCAGAATTGTCTTTTAACTATCTTTACCATACGCAATCGGTTTATCATTTAGTCTTACTAAACGCCAATTTGCTTTCGTTCAGTAAGACAGACAGAAAGTTTGATGGCTGCCAATCTCTTCTTATCCTATAACTCTGCCCCAGAGCGTCTCCGGGCAAGGTTACACTTCCAGGCCGGTGCCAGGGATACCGGCGCTGTCTCTTACTGCTGACTGGAAGGGGTGGCTGGTCAATTTCTGGCACCCAGGCGTGGACATCGGCCCGCAGCCGCAAACATAATCGGTGGCGGTGAAACCAAGTTGCGGTCCCAGGCGAGACCACATTGACCAGCTTTCCGTAGAAAGAGAAACAGGCAGTTTTGGTCGGTGCCGCCTGATTTCCTGAAGGTAATACTGGTAAATGGTGGCGCGAACCTCATCGGGAAACGGCTCAGTGCAAGGATTATCAGAAGTGCCGGCTTTTTCTTCCGCGGCTTTCAGAAACTCCGGTTCCATCAGGTCCAGCACTTTAGCCAGTCGCTTTTTCATCTCCTGGAGATCCATCCACATGAAGCAGCACAGGCTGATGACATCCGGCTGGGTCCTTTCAAAAATCCGGGCAATGGTTTCGCTGGCTTCCTGCCGCCAGTTTCTAACCGGAATAATGGGTTTGAACTTGTAGCGAATCTGATAGCCGGCTTCCTGGGCAATTCTGGCCGCCTCAATCCGTTCCGCGGTGGTCCCGGCTCTGGCCTCAATCATTTCACTCTGGGTGGGCCCGCTGATGGACCAGACGATGATGGTATGGCCATTGTGTTTCAGCCGGGCAAGCCAGTTGGTATTCCAGGTTTTGGTGTGAATAATCAGGTAACGGTCTTCCTGGCGTCCAAAGAACTCAATCAGTTCGGCCAGGCAGCCCAGTTCCGGCTCCAGAGCGGGCGGGTCAGCATCATCATCTAAAAGGTAGGTTTTCTGCCAGGGGTGCCGGTCAATAATCTCTTGAAGATGCTGGCAGTACTCTTCAATATTAACCATGGCAACTAAAAGACCTCCCAAACCGCAGTAAAGACAGCGGTGCAAACAGCCAGTCTGCAAATGTATCCGCCAGCATGGCCGGCAGACCTTGTACTGGCGGTTAGGGTCATCCTTCAGATTGTACGGCGACCAGGCATAGGCCCGCAGGCCTAAAAGGTCAGAACCTACCTGAAGCCCTTCCTCCTGCCACTTCTTCTGAAGAGCAAGGAGCTGTCTTTCATTCTGGAAACGAAAGGTGTTGAAAAGAAGGATGGGGTCTTCAATCTTCTCCAGGGTACCCATCGCCACCCGATTTCTGGTCAGCCCTTTTCCCCGGATTAGTTCCGGTAACTGCTCGTCAGAGTAAGTAATTACCGACCGTGGTCGCTCCAGAGCCGCAACCACCCTTTCCACTCTGGCCCGGTAAACTGGATTTTCCATGACGCTTTCGTGAGCGTAAACCGCTGGCGGAGCGATGCGATACATGTCAGCCTCCACAGAGTTTGCCGCGGAAGAGGAAAAAGACCGCCCCGAGGATGCACAGGCCAGCCCAGAGGTAGTCAAGGGTAACCTCTTCCTTCAGGAAAAGGACAGAAAAGGGGACAAAGACTGAAAGCGTAATCACTTCCTGAACAATTTTCAACTCTCCTACCGTCATCACCTGATGGCCAATCCTGTTGGCCGGCACCTGCAACAGATACTCAAAAAAAGCAATAGCCCAGCTGGCGACTGCGGCCACCAACCACATTTGTTCTTTCAAGTAACGCAGATGACCGTACCAGGCCAGGGTCATAAAACAGTTGCTGCAGACCAAAAGAAAAACCGTCAGTAAAAACTCTTTCATTTTTACTCCTGATTAACCCCTCGCTTAAACAGTATCCCGGTTACACCACCGAAGTCCTGAAAAACATTGCGCCCCGTTTATCCTGTTAGAAACTCTTCCACGATGGCCACAGCATTTTCCGTGGGCGTCTCTGGCCGGAGCGGCTTGGCCGGAGCCAGGATGTAGCCGCCGCCCTGGCTCATTTCTCTCCGCAACCGACGAATTTCCTGCCGGAGTTGCTCTGGCCGGCCAAAGGGAATAATGGACTGACTTCCCAGCCCGCCCCAGAAGGTTATTCTATCACCCCAGGCTTTTTTCAGTTCATAGGGATTCATGCCTGAAGCTTCTGGCTGAACACTTTCCAGGACATCCAGGCCAATCTCCACAATATCAGCCATAATCGCCGCGGCGCTGCCACAGCAATGCATGATGGCTATCTTACCCTGCCGGTGAATCGCCTGAAAAATGCGGGCATAACGTGGCTTATAGAATCTCCGCCAGCGTTCCGGACCAATCATCACCCCCTGCTGGTTACCCCAGTCATCACCCATCATGATGGCGTCAGCCGGAATATCAGCACAGTGGTCAACAAAGGCCAGGGTCAAAACCGTGGTCCGCTCCAGCAGTTCTTCATAAAAATCCTCCTCGGCCACGCAATCCATCAAAGTTTGCTCAAAACCCCGCAGGTACCACGCCTGCCAGAGGCAGGGACAATCCACAATGGTGAAAGAGTTCTGGTTTTCCCTGACCTTCCTGATCGTTTCCGCTTTCACTTCCTTGTCAAAAAAATCTTCCGGGGTGGGAAACCGGTAGCCGTCAAAAGAGGGTTTTTTCAGCCCTGGCTCCACGACAACGGAAGGCAGCAGGTCGGTGCGCCAGACAGTTCCGAAAACGTCCCGGTTATGGTGCTGGTCAATTTCTTCTCGCGGGGCTTTCACCACCCCGCCGCATAAAACCAGGTAGGGTACCAGCCGCTTCTGCCAGTCCTGGTCGCCGTAATAGGCATTCAATCTGGTGACCACATCCGGCTCAAAGGGTAAGTAATAAGGCACCCGTTCAGTCTCATGGTGCCGGATTTGCTCCAGAACAATCTCTTTCGGTGTCATCGCTTTCCTCCGAAAACTTTTAGAGCCTGTACGGCAGAAACCGGTGAAGACAGGGAGGCCCTGAAGCCACCCACATCCTCTGTCTTTTCACTTCGGCCACAAAAGAGAGAAGCGTCATACAGTCGTCCCTTCCCCGGAAAGCGTGACGGCAGACACCTGTCTTCTCACCGGGGAAGTGAGCCCGCTGAGTTTGACGAATAACCGCAGAAGTCAATCTTCTGCTCTTGCGGAGAAGTTGCCGGCCCAGGTAAGCCCTGGGGTCATGTTTTTCCTGCTGTTTTTCCGTGTAACCGTGAAACTTCGGGCTGTGGTAAGCATTGGCGTGGACCAGGAAATCTTCCCCGGGTTTGATTACAGCCATCTCCCGGGGCAGTGTCTCCACACAGACGATCTCCCCCTGCCGGTCACCGAGGGTGTAATTAAGGCAGGTCATGCGGGGTATTTTTTTCAGCAGGCTGATGGCGGCTCTGGTGCTTTCCTGCACCAGCAGCATCCTGGAGACAAAATTGTAAGGTACTCCTGGCCCTGCCCAGGCGGTTTCTTGCGGCAGACAATCTGCCTCTGCCTGATAGGGCAGATAATTGGCCGCCAGGCCCATCTTCTCCGAAAGTCCCGGCCGGCCAATAGCCCCGGCCATAGCCACGCACAGAAACCGTGGTCCCTTCTCCGGGATACCATGAATCAACACCAGGTACTCCTGCCAGGACCGCCACCAGTCCATGTTCCAGGCAACCAGAGTTTCCTGACCGGTTTTTACGGCAAAACTGGTGCATCCATCTGTTACCGTGTTTTTCACCTGCTGTTTTTTACAGCCCAGCCAGGCGTAAAGCTCAGAGGAACAGTTCAGGCGGAAAACTTCTTCCATTTCCAGTCCAGCGCCGTCAGCAATTCCCCTTGTTTCTTCGTAAAGGTCAGGCGCGTGCTGCCGGACAAACGGGATAGCCTGAGCGGCGATTTTCCTGCCTTCTTCCCGGAAGGCCGCTGGCAGAAGAATCCGATCAAAATTCCTGGCGAGTTTCCGGATGAGAAACTGGCACTTCCGGCCGTACTGGTACCCCATGTGGTAGGGCGCTCCGGAGACTTCTACCAAAGGAAAACGGACATTCTTGACCATGCCTCCTCCTTCAGGGAACCTGTTTGAACTTTACCTGGACCGGCGCTACCGGCCTTTCCATCTGGACCGCAACCCTGAAAAGGCGAAAACCAGCTCGCTGGTAGAAGGCAGCCGTAGAGGCATTGGTCGGTATCATCGCCTCCCGGTAGCCAAGGGTTTTTAGATGCCAGATGCTGCGGTAAAGAAGCACCGTCCCCACACCGCTGCCCCGCAGTTCCCTTTTCACCCCGGCTGGTCCAAAAAGCCCGCCGTTACATCCGTAGGCCCGCCAGTCAGTCGGCGCACCAGGCTCAGAGACCATCACCCCGCCAACAATCCGCTGCTGCAGTATCACCGGGAAAAAATGTTCCAGCGGTGAGTTGACCTTTACCACCCGCTGGAAGACGGTGCTGAAGGGAAACGGTTCAAAAGAATAATTCTTCAGCCGGTCTTTGCTGGCAGAAAAACAGGGGAAGGAAAAACCTTCCGTCTCAAGTTTCTTTTGCAGGGTCAGAACCTCTTCCGGAAGCGAAAAATCGTCTAACCGGCGGCTCAACCAGGTGCCCACCGAGGCAATCTGGCGTTCAATTAACGGGTCCGATACCGCTGGAATCACAAAACGGTGAGACCAGAAAAACTCCAGAAGTTCTGTGTCGCTGGCAGCCGGGTGGCTGAGGCTGGAGGTGGCCAGCCTGCCGGCGCCTCTTCCAGCCAGTCTTTTCAGGACTTCTTCCAGAAGAATGTCTGCCGCAGAGTGGTAAAACAGCCCCTCACGGGTGAATAGGCCATGTAGGAAAGCCACTTCGCTGGACGGCTCGTGCGAAAAAATCAGACCCGCAGCCAGACCGGTATCATCTTCGGCCAGGAGAAAATTTTCCGGGGAAAAATCCTGCCTTTCCAGGAAAAGCCAGCGCAGTTTTCTCTTATTCAGGGGATAATAAACCCAGCGGCCCCGGGCTGACTTGTTCCAGATAGAGATAACCTGGCGACAATCCTTTTCCTGGTACGACCGAATGTTAAAAGCGCCCATCTTTCTCACCGGCCGAGGGCCTCTTCAAGCATTTCCTGACGGGAAACGGTTGTTCCGGTGGCCAGGGACCGGTCCACGGCCCTGGTCATCAGCAGGACTTCAAAGGCGTCCTCAAAGGAACAGGGAACTGGCTCACCTTTCAGGATAGCCTGCTGGAACGCGTCGTGCTGTTCGGCAAAACCAAGATGCCCCCGGCTGGCCAGGCTCCCGCTGATGGAAATCTGTTCCCGGTACAGACAGCCCCGGGTGTAAGCGTCCAGCGAGCCAGCCCCTTCCGGTCGCCATGGATTCCCGTAGATAATCCCGTCGGTGCCCACCACCCCGAAAAGGCTATTTTCCGGACTGGGTGTAACCTCGCTCAAACTGACATTTCCCTTGGCGCCGCTGGCATACTCAAAAATAACCGTGGCCACTCTGGGGATGCGGTCAGGGTTGAGCCCGGTCTGGCCCACCTCCGTTCCGAAGGCGCTGACCCTGTCAAAGACAGCGCCGGCAAACAGGGAAAGAATATCCATGTAGTGGCAGAGGCAGTCAAAAAGTTTGCCCCCGCCGTACCTGCGTTCTTTCTGCCAGTAAGGCAACTGCTTGCCTTCGTTTTTCAGAAACATGTGCCACCAGACAAAGACCACCTGGCCGATTTCTCCCTGCTGGATTAACTGCAGGGTTTTACTGACCAGCTGGCTGGAACGCACCTCATAGCCGACCTGGAAAACCAGATTGCTGGCTTTCTGGAGAGCCTGCCTGATCTGGCTGGCCTGAGCAAAATCACAGGTTAAAGGCTTTTCCAGAAGGACATGCTTGCCGGCTTCAATGGCTTTTACCGCCAGTTGGGCATGCAGATGAGGTGGCACGGCAATAACCACCGCGTCAAACTCATTCCAGTCCAGTAACTGCTCGTAGGAAAGGAAATCCTTAACCGGATATTTTAGATTCAGGTTCTCCTTGATGGTCTTCAGCGCCCCTTCCAGCCTGGCTCTGTCCTGGTCACAGACAGCCACCAGCTGTCTCTGGCTGTTTCGGGGAATAACGTTGACATGCTCCAGTCCGTGGTGAAGTCCGACGACGGCGTAACGTATCTTTTCCATGGTCATCCCTCCTTCAGGTCAGGCTTCATTATAAGAAAAGGAAAACAGCCGGTCAATGACCCACCGGCTTTCCTTATTTCCTTTTTTTGAGTCTGGGGTCTCAAGAGAAATACTCGGAAAACCCGGGGTGAAGTGCGTCGTCAAAATATCTCTATACTTTTTTTATAATCTCCTGCACGATAATATCATTGTCGCGGGCAAGATAGTTCCTGTATGGAAAAAACCAGAGGCTGAATCTCTAACTTGAACCTGGCCGTTTCTTTCAAGAAAAGGCTGGTGAAGAATAACCGGTCTTTTTTCATTGGCCTTTTTTGAGAAAATTGCTATGTCAATGTCACTAAAGCTACGGGCTCTTCTGCGAACCCTGGAGCCGAAAAGAATCGCTTTCTCTATCGGACAGATTTGGTTCATTTCCTCCAGATATTTTCTTCACCGCAGTAAGTATTCTTTCTTTTTTTTAGCCATTGAAACAAACCCTCCGTTTGTTCAAAAATCTTCCGGGCTTTCTTTCTGCTCAGAAGAGCGGACAATTTAACTTTCTAATTCGGATACCGGCCTTCAATGTAGTAGGTAGTCAGTTCTGCAAGCAAACTGACGTCAATCCAGTAAGCCACTTTTGAGCTGGTTTCATGCTGATATTCTATTTCTACCGGGCTACCGGAGCAAAACATGGAAATGGTCAGACCTGGCCAAAGAAACCAACTCCATGGAAAAGGTTATGGCTACACCCGGGTATTATCGGGATGGCTTGTTCTGCTCAAGCAAATGGGCCCGGTTCTCCCAGAGTTTCCAGAAGGCTTCCGCAACAGTCCGGATATCCTTCGGCTCAAAGAGCAAAAGTCGGCCGGCCAACCAGATGGTATGACCGGCGCAGGCAGCCTCCGCGTTCGGACAACTATCCGCACATTCCTGGTAATTAACCGGCTTTTTCCGGCCAATCATGAACGGGGAAGTCCTGGAAAAATCAAGGTTCCTGAAGACTGGCTGCCGGTAAAGTGGTATGGGATAACCCGGGCCGGCCGGGATACCTTCTGCTTCCAGCGCCTTCAGAAACTTCTCCAGCGGCACATTGCCCCACTCTTCAGGAAAATACCTGAAAATCACCAGGTGGTGGGGAAAAACTTTCTGGGCTGGATTGAGAGCCATCGGTTTAACACCCGGTAGTCCGTCCAGAAGTTTCATCACTAACCGGTAGTTTCTCATTCTTCTCAAGGTCTGGCTTTTCAGCCTTTTTAACTGTGTCAGCAGCACCGCAGCCTGAAACTCGCTCATCCTTAAGTTCCAGCCTGAACGATAATGCTGGTACCAGATACCATTTCTTTCCCGGCCATAGTGGCGCAGGGACCAGGCTAAATCAGCCAGTCGCTCATCGCTGGTGGTAACCGCACCACCTTCGCCACAGGTAAGATTCTTTGACCACTGAAAACTGAAAATGCCCATATCGCCAATCCCGCCGGCGCTGCGGCCGTCGTGGTAGCAGGCAGAATGAGCCTGGGCGGCATCCTCAATCACCTTTAAGTTGTACTTTCTGGCCAGGAGCATGAGGCTATCCATATCAGCCATGTTGCCGCCAAAATGCACCGGAATGATGGCTTTCGTCCGTTCGGTGATGGCGGCTTCAACCCTTCTCGGGTCTATCTGGTAAGTAGCCGGGTCAATGTCCACAAAAACTGGAAAGGCGTAATGGTTCAGAAGGCAACTGACTGTAGCGATGAAGGTGTAGGGGGTAGTAATAACTTCATCCCCGGGTTTGATGCCCAGCGCCCGGACACATATCTCCAGAGCCGCCGAGCCGCTGCTTACGGCCAGGCAATGCTTCACCCGCTGGAACCTGGCAAACTTTCGCTCAAATTTTGCCACCCGGGAAAGGGTTTCCGGAACATAAGAATACATCCACCACTTACCGCTCCGGACCACTTCCCGCAAAGATTCTTCCTCATCCTGACCAAACTCTGGCCAGTTTTGCGGAAAACTTTTCCTGACCGGCTTACCACCAAAAAGGGCTAATTTATTCACTTTTTCCTCCCGCAGAAATTAAAGACCCGTCCGCACCCGGCTACCCTGATTCTGGTTTTGACGTTGCCGGAGAAGTGCTGAAAAAAGTTTTTCTCCAGGCCCTGCAGCGCTTTCTCACCGGAGGATAAATTTTGCCTGTTTCGTGGTTCAGTTTACTCCGGCCGCGCTTGCAGTGTCAACCGGATAGAGAAAACCACCGGATAAGGGCTGATTTGTGAAAAAAATTATGATATGGTAAGCTTTTGCTGGCACGCCGATGGAAACTTATCCACAATTTCCTCATTTTAAGCCGGTGGAGCTGGCTGACCGTGACTTCATCCGGGAAAAATTCTGGTCATACCAGCCAGAAATTTCCGAATTAACCTTTACCAGCTTTTTCATCTGGAGAACCTATTACCAGTTCCAGTGGTGTTTGCTGGATGACTGTTTTGTGGCTTACTGTCAGAGGCACGGCCGTTTCTTCGCCACGGAACCGGTGGGAAGTGGTGACCGGCCTGAGGTTGTCCGTAAAATCCTCAAGTTCCTTCAGGCAGAGAAAGGGGAAGCCAGTCCCACCATAGAGAGGGTTGACCGGACCCTTGCCGCAGAACTGGAGAAAGCCGGTGGTTTTCACCTGGAACCGGTTCGCGACTACTTTGACTACCTCTACCGGACAGAAGACCTGATTAAGTTGCCGGGAAGAAAGTACCACCGCAAACGCAACCACATCCGCCAGTTTTTGAAGCAGTACCGCTACGAATACCGACCGGTAGATAAAGAGAGCCTCCCGGGATGTCTGGATCTGGCGGCCCGGTGGTGTCGCGCCAGGCGGTGTGAAGAAGACCTGGGACTCCTGGAAGAAAGAGAAGCCGTCCTGGAATCCCTGAAACATTTTGAAGCACTTCAGATTCAGGGCGGTCTGATTCTGGTCAATCAGCGAGTGGAAGCCTTTGCTTTGGGAGAACTTTTGAACAGGGAGACTGCCGTCATCCACATTGAGAAAGCCAGTCCGGAATTACCCTCGCTTTATGCCGTCATCAACCAGCAGTTTGCCGAGAAGGCGTGGTCAAAAACCACCTGGATTAACCGGGAAGAGGACCTGGGCGAAGAAAACTTAAGAAAGGCGAAAGAATCATACTACCCGGAAAGGCTGGTAGAAAAATTCCGGGTGAGACTGGCCGGATAGGTTTGCTTTTCCCCCTCCATTTCTGTTACTCTTAGACAGGCAGGAGAGAAAAATGAGCGTGGACAGCAGACGGAAAGAAAAGGTAGAACATCTTATCAGGCAGGAAGTGGAAGACATTATCAGACGGGAGGTTTCCGACCCCAGAATCGGCTTTTTCACCATCACCCATGTCCGGATGAGTGGCGACCTGAAGTTGGCCAGGATCTCGGTAAGTTTTATGGGGACAGAGGCTGAGAAGAAGAAATCTTTTGAGGGACTCCAGAGCGCCACGCGCTATATCCACCACCTGCTGGCAACCCGGCTGACGATAAGGTTTTGCCCGGAACTGGAATTTATTCTGGACCAGCGGCCTGAATACCGCATTGAAGAACTGCTCCTGGAAATAAGGAAGGAAAAAGATGAAAGAGGTCCGGGAAAGACTGGCTGAAGCACTGAAGAAGGCGGTTGACCGTTTGCCAGCAGAGCTCCGGGAAGGTTTTTCCGGACAGGTTGCGGTGGTACCGAGTGCGAAGAAAGAGTTTGGAGATTTTACCAGTAACCTTGCCCTGAAACTGGCCAGAAAGAACCATCCGGCTTCAGAAGTAGCCGGTTTTCTGAAACAGGCGCTGCTTGAAGAACACCTTGATTTCCTGGACCGGGTGGAGGAAAAATCCGGTTTCCTGAACTTCTTTCTCAAAAAGCAAACCCGGGCCGAGCTTATCAGGACAATTCTGACCAGCCCGGAAACTTTCGGGTCCTGTAGCCTGGGTGCGGGGAAAAAGGTATTACTTGAGTTCGTCAGCGCCAATCCTACCGGTCCGTTGACCATTGCCCACGGCCGCCAGGCTGCCTTCGGCGAGGCGCTGGCCAGGATTCTCACTTTTGCCGGTTATCAGGTAACCAGGGAGTACTATCATAACGATGCCGGTCGGCAAATCCGGCTGTTAGGCCAGTCTCTCAAGGCCAGGTACGAACAACTTCACGGCAAAGACACGCCGGTCCCGGAAGACGGCTACCACGGCCACTATCTGATTGACCTTGCCCGAAAAATTAAGTCTGTTCCTGAGGACCAGCCGGACTTTTTTGAAAAGTTTGCCGTGGAAGAGATTTCCCGAAGCATCAGGGAAGACCTGGCCAGGTTTGGTGTCACCTTTGATTCCTATATCAGCGAACAGACTTTCCACCAGCAGGGTGAAGTTCAAGCCACTTTAAGAGACCTGGAGAAAGCCGGCTGCCTTTACCAGGCTGAAGGCGCCACCTGGTTTCGTTCCACCTCCTTTGGAGACGACAAGGACCGGGTGCTGGTCAAGGGCGACGGCTCCCTCACCTATCTGGCGCCTGATATTGCCTACCACCGTTACAAAATCGTGCGCGGCTACGACCTGATCATAGATATCCTTGGCCCTGACCATCATGGTTATGTCCCCAGATTGAAAGCCGCGGTGGCTGCTCTGGGTTTTCCCCAGGAAAAAATCCACATTATTATTGTCCAGTTGACAACGCTTTTCCGCGGTCAGGAAAAGTTGCGGATGTCCACCCGGGCCGGCGAGTTTATCAGTCTTCGTCAGCTGATGGATGAGGTGGGCCCGGATGCGGCCAAGTTTTTCTTCATCTTCCGGCGGGCGGAGAGTCATCTTGACTTTGACCTAAAACTGGCCAAGAAACAATCGCTGGAAAATCCGGTTTATTACCTCCAGTACGCCCATGTCCGGTTACTCCACCTGCAGCAGTTTGCTGCCCAGCAGGGATTTTCTCAGCAAGAGTGTCTTCAGGCTGACCTTTCTCTGCTGCAGGAAAAAGAGGAAGAGGCCCTGATTAAACAACTCGGTGATTTCCCCGGGGTAATTGAACGGATCAGTCAGACGCTGGAGGTCCATCAGCTGGCCGAATACCTGCTTGCTCTGGCCCGTTTTTTTCACAGCTGGTACCAGCACCATCGCGTGGTGAACCAGCAGCGAGCGCTGACTCTGGCGCGTCTGGCTCTGGTGCAGGCGCTCCAGGTCGTTTTTTCACGAGCCATGCAGTTGCTCAACATTTCCGTACCGGACAGGATGTGAACCATGCTTTTTTCGCAGAGGATGATTTTTCTGATAACCATCCTTATGGCCCCAGTCGGAAGGTTACTGCCTGCCGGAGAAGACCTTTCCGGCTCTTTTTCTCTTCAGTCCGGGCCTTATCTGGTGGAGATTTCCCGGAAGGATGCCTTTACCATGAAACGTTTTTCTTTTGATGGGGTCAACCTCGGTGTGGCCACCGGTTTCTACGGCACCATCTTTGCTCCAGGCCCGGGCAAGTATATTGGCGCCGGTCACACCGAAGGGGGAAAGGAAGAAGTCAAAACGCTGGAGTTGAAGGTTGACGGCCAACCTCTGGCCATAGAAGCTGAGAAAACTTTTACCGGACAGACCATAACCTTCCGCAAGGTTTCTCATCTGGCCAACCTGGAGTTGACCCAGTTACTGCGGCTGGCAGCCGACCGGCTCGTCCTGAGCAGAACCTATCGCGTCCTTAAAGAGCAGCCGGCCTACTCCCTTTACGTATTTCAATTCTGCTGGTCCCCTGAGACCAGAGAGTGGCTGGCGCAACTGGGTGATGGCCGCATAAAAGAAGGCCAGTTTTTAGACGACGATGGCTGGCGGCTGAACGAAGACATAAAATGGACGGCAGTTTACTCTCCAGCCCACCAGAAGGGGGTGCTCCTTTACTACCCGGAAGTAATTCCGGGCCAGCAGCGAAAAAGTTGTTACCGTGACAGAAAGGGTGTATATCACAAGTATTATCTGATGATGAAACTCCCTGCGTTGCTCTCCGAAGGCACACTTCTTGGACCATACACCGCGGTTCTTGTCGGATTCAAAGCCCCGGGACCCGACTGGAAAAAAGAGGCTGCCCGGCAGGCCGAGCTGCTTCAATTAAACTTTCGGGAAAAGCAAATTGAACATTGACGCTATGAGCCTTCTTTCATCTGGCTCAACTTTTCTTTTTTCCACCAGGAGGTAACGGTGCCTAAGAAGTTCAGCATGCTTCAGGAATTCAAAGAATTTGCGGTGCGGGGCAATGTGATTGATATGGCTGTGGGCATCATTATCGGTGCGGCCTTTGGCGCCATCGTTAACTCGCTGGTGGCTGACATTATCATGCCGCCGATTGGCCTATTGCTGGGCAAGGTTGATTTTTCCAACCTTTTCGTCGTTCTTAAACCCGGGACGACACCCGGGCCCTACGCTTCAGTTGCTCAGGCGAAAGCGGCCGGGGCTGTGACCATCAATTACGGATTATTCCTGAACCAGGTCATCAGTTTCCTGATTGTCGCCTTTGCCGTATTCCTGCTGGTCAGAGCCATCAACCGGCTCAAAAGGCAACAGCCGCCCGCGCCACCACCACCGGCCACTAAGAACTGCCCCTTCTGCTGCTCTGCCATCCCGCTGAAGGCTGTGCGCTGTCCTTACTGCACTTCCTCTCTGGAGGCCGAAGCCCGGACTTCATAGTTCAGCCTGGCAGGAAGGTTTGAATTCTTTGCTCTTAAAGTATCCAGCGGCGCCGGATATTCCAGAGGCTGAGGAAAAATAGCAGCAGGCAAAAACCAACCAGCGCTGTCAGGTCCAGCCAGCCCGGAAAAAGTTGAATACCTTCAATCGCGCCGTGGAGCAGGTCCGCCCCATAGGTTGGAGGAAGAATGAAGGAAAGCGGCCATAAGAAAAAAGGCAGCCGACTGATGGGGAAAAATAAACCGCAGAGGAAAATCATCGGAAACCGGAAAAAGTTGGAGAAAGCCTGAGCCTCAAAGACCTCGCTGACCGACACTGCTATCAGTAATCCCAGAAAAGTGGAGGAGACTGCCAGCAGAAAGACCGCAACCCCAAACTGTCCCCAGCCGACTTTGGACAAATCAGTGAGAAAACAGGCCAGGAGCACCGGCACCAGCGCATTGGCCAGACCAAAAAGAATTCCGCCACTGGTCTTGGCCAGGACCAGCCAGTTCAGGGGCAGGGGACTGAGAAGGAGCCTCTCAAAAGTTCTGTTTTTCTTCTCAAAGGTGATGGTTACCGCCAGTAAAGAGGTGGTCCCGAAAAGCACCGAGACGCAAACCAAACCAGTCAAAATGCTGAGAATGTCACGCGCATTTGCTTGAGACCGGAGGAAAAACATACCTGTCCAGGCCAGGGGAAAGAGCAACCCCCAGGAGACATTGGGGGGTTTCAGATAGTAGGTGCGGACATCCTTCATTAGAATATTCCAGAAAGCAATCCACCTTTTCATGGCAGGCCCTTAGCCTTCTCCTGCTTGATGGCCGCGGCTTCAATCCCGGTTATTTCCACAAAAACATCTTCCAGACTGGCCTGTTTTCTTTTGACTTCAAGAACTTCCACTCCCTCAGTCTCCAGAAACTGAACCAACGCTGGTACCTTCAACCGGGGACTAACTTCAACCTGAAACCTGCCCGGGCCAGCTACCAGCAAAGAAACTTCAGGATAGACCCGGGAAAAGACTTCCTGGAAATGCGGGGGCAGCGGTCCGCAAAGGACTTCCAGAAACTGTTTGCCCTGGACAGGTTCCAGCAGATGGCTTACCGTATCTATCCGCCCCAGACGGCCGGAGACAATGAAAGCCAGCCTTTGACATAATCTCTCGGCTTCTTCCAGATAGTGGGTTGTCAGAAAGATAGTCGTCCCTGCCTGGTGCAACTGAGTAATCAGCCGCCGGACACTTCTGGCAGCAGCAACATCCAGGCCGGTGGTAGGCTCATCCAGAAACAGCAGTCCGGGACGGTGAACCAGAGCCGCGGCAATCGCCAGACGGCGTTTCAGACCCCGGGAATAATTAGCAAACTTTTCTCTGGCGACTTCCGTCAGGTTTACCGTGTTTAGAAGTTCCCGGGCACGCTCCTGCCGCTCTTTTTTCCGAATGCCGTACAGCGAAGCCCAGAAACACAGATTCTCATAACCGGAAAGTTCCGGGTAAAGATTATTTTCGTCTGGCACCACGCCGAGCAAATGCTGTACAGCCCGGGGATGCTTGAGCAGATTAATTCCGCAGACAAAAAGCTCGGTGGATTCTTCAGGCCTCTCCGCGGGTACCGGGTCAGGCCTGGCCAGTCCGGTCAGCAGATTAATCGTGGTTGTCTTGCCGGCACCGTTAGGACCCAGGAAACCGAAGATTTCACCGGCATGAACTGTAAAACTGATACCTTTTACGGCCGCCGTCTCACCGTAATGTTTCCACAGATTCCTGACAACAATCACCCGGTCCACACCTGACTCTTTTATTCTGCCGCCTGGCAGTCTTCACCCGGAAAAAAATCTGTCAAAATTGCCAGTGAAATAGAGTTTCTGACCCTCTTCAGGAAAACCGACTTTCGTGCACAGTTCCTTCTCTCTCGCGGAAAACTCCTGCCAGTGACTGACCAGCCTGGCATAGCCGGTTTCTGCCTCTTCCCCGCTGAGCAAACAGTCTGTTCCAAAAACCAGTCCGTCAGTGGCTCCGAAAGCGACTAACTTGCTGAAAACATCCTCTCGCCAGGCCGGTGGAGTACCCGGGGTAGCATCCAGAAAAAGATGGCTGCCGATTTCACCTTTTCGGGAAAGGGCGCGCCACTGTCCGTAAAGTGCCAGGCATTCATCCGTCCAGGGCCAGCCGATGTGGGCCAGGGCGAAACGGAAACCCTCTATTTTCAGACAGTCCTCGTAGAAAACCGGCCGGCAGCACTTGGAAGAGAGAGAGGAAAAGTAGAGGATACCGGAGTGGAAAATACAGGGAACTTTCAGTTCTGCCATGGTCCGGCAGTAAGACAGAATTCTTTCCTCGTAAGGAAACCATCCGGTGGGAATCATTTTGAAACCCCGGAACCGGCGCCGTTCAATCAATTCTGCCAGAAACTCTAATTTTGTCCCGTGGGCCGGCTCAATCCAGGCCAGACCATAGAGCCGTTCTGGCGCCACCGTGATAATTTTCTCCACCTGCCTGATATTTTCTTCCTGCTCTTCCAGGCTGGTCCCATACCAGGAAAGAATCGCCACTTTCTCCACCCCGGCTTTATCCATGGCCAGCAGTAGTTGCCGGCTATCCACTTCCTTGTTGGTGGGCCAGTGATGAACATGAATGTCGCTGAGCATGCTCCCTTCCTGCCGGTCAGGCCTGTTTAAACTTCGGGTCGGTCTCCCGCACCACCTTTACCGTTTCTTTAGGTTTAGAACTCTTTTTCAGTTCCTCCATCAACCGGTCATACCGGCGCCGGCTCACCGGCAACTTCACCGGCTTTCCGGTGTGGCCGGAAAGAATCATCGCGTTGATAAATTCCACGGAGTTACGCCCTTCCACACCTGGAGAGAGAAGCGGCTCGCCGTAAAGTATGGCCCGGGCAAAATTCTGAATAATGGCGCCATGACCGCTGGGCAATCCCTCTGGTAACTGAATCGGTTCCTCCTTCACCTCCAGACTGGCCCACATCCCGGATGCGGCAAAAGTGAATTCCGGGACAGAAGGTGTGCAGGTATAAAGTTTAAGTTCATTGCCCCGGATAATCAGTTTCCCTTTGTCTCCTGCAAATTCCATGTGGTAAGGACCGATGGCTTCACAGGTGGTCACATAATAGTATCCCCAGGCGCCGTTAGGATACTCCAGGAGTGCACAGGCTTCATCCTCAACTTCAATGCGGTGCAACCTGGTTCTGGTCCTGGCCTGCACCAATGAGGGCAGTCCGCCCAACAGAGTGAAAAGATCAATCCCGTGGGGCGCCTGATTGATGAGCACTCCTCCACCTTCGCCCACCCAGGTAGCCCGCCAGGTACCGCTATCGTAATAAGCCTGGGTTCGGTACCACGGCTCCACGCACATGGTTCTGCGGATTTCTCCAATCTGGCCCTGCTGGATGATTTCCAGAGCCTTACGAATCATCGGCTCCGTCCGGCGCTGGTACATGACGGCGAAGACTTTCTTGCTTTTCCTGGCTGCTTTGACCATCCGGTCGGCATCACTGACCGTGACCGCAATCGGTTTCTCAGAAAGAACATGCAAGCCCTTGCTGAAGGCGTAGATGGCAATCTCCGGATGAAGCCAGTGGTGGGTAGCGACAATCACTGCATCAGCCAGACCGCTATCTATCAGCGCGTGGTAATCGGTGAAGAAAGGCACATTCAGTTCCTGGCCTTTCTTTTCCGCAACAGCCGGGTCCACATCGCAGACACAGGCCAGTGCGGTTTCCTCTATTTCCTGGACTTGCTTGCAGTGGGCTGAACCCATCCCGCCCACACCAATAACTCCAATTCTGACTTTTTCCATCTCCTCTCCTCCTCAGGTTAGTGCCAATATCATACCACAACTTCCACAGGAAGGGGTGTTCCCTGTCACATAGCAGCGGTGTTGATCCCGTGTGAAGAGATATTCATCTGGAATTACCAGTTGAGTTCAGTTTCCAGCCGTTTCAGGTAGTGGTAGCAGAAAGGAATGCCTGTTCTCGGATTTTCCGCCACTTCGTATTCCAGGGAAAGGTATCCGGAATAGCCGGCCTCTTTCAGCGCCATCAGGCACCCCTTCACATCCACCTCACCCTGTCCCAGAAGGCAGCCCGCCACTTTCTCGCCCTGTCTCTTAGCATCCTTGACATGAACCATCACCGCATAGGCGGCTGTCTGCCTGGTAGCCTGAACCGGGTCATCCCGGTCAAAAAGAAAGTTGGCAATGTCCACATTCAACCTGAAATATGGCGAGTTTACCCGGTTAAGGTAATAGAGAAGATGCTCGGCCGTAGCCGCCAGCCCATGATGGTCTTCCAGCGCCAGAACCACTTTTTTCTTTTCTGCCTCCTCGGTCAGTCGCAGAAAACAATCCGCAATCAGAGGGGCTCCTTCCTGGAAGGAAAGGCCTTCCCGGCCACCAGCAAAAATTCGCAAACTCGGCGCGGCCATCATCCGCGCATCTTCTATGGCTTCCTTCACCAGATTGATTTGTTCCTGCAGTTGCGGGGTGCCGACCACCGCCCCAAAGTTGCTCCGGGTGATGGCCCCGGAAACAACCAGCCCGTACTTTTCCAGCCAGCCAGAAAGTTTGGCCATCTCTTTTTTCTTGTCCTGCCAGAAATAACCTAAATCCACACCGGTAAAACCCACACTGGAAGCAAACTCCAAGAATTTCTCCACTGTCATGCCTTCCTGCTCCACCAGTTGGGCCACACTGTAAATGGTCAGACTTAGTTTCACTTTTCCTCCCGGTCAGTTTTTCAGCGAACAAAACTATACCACATACGGGTCACTACCGTATTGTTTCCCATCTCTTGACAGCTGATAGTTGCTGCGGTAATACAAGGGTAGGAGAGATGACAGGAGAAGTGGGTAGTTCGCAGCAGGCAGTAAGCAGTGCGAGGTAGCCGCAGTACCTGCCATCTCTCCTTCCCTTTTCACTCCGTTCCGCTAAGTTGGCCGGTTCTCTTCAAAATCTCCAGCGTTAGCGGGTCCCTTTCTCCCCGGTAGTACTTTCTTAGAGCCTGTTCAAAGACAGACCCGGGGCCAGCCGCAAGCGCAAAAAGGGTCAGGCAGGACCTTAGTTTCAGGTCGTCTAAATCTCCGAAAATTTCCCCGGCGGTCACACCCTTCAGGTTTAACAGGGCCTGGACACACTCCAGCAGTCTTTTACCCAGCACCGGATGGGCTAAATACTGCCTGGCTTCCGCCAGACTGCTGATGGCATAGTACCGAGAAGTAGCACTGTGGCCTAACCCTTTAATCTGCGGGAAGATAAACCACATCCAGTGGCTGCGTTTGCGTCCGCTTTTAATCTCTGTCAGGGCTCTTTCGTAAACGCCTTCCTGCGCTTTAATGAACCGGTCCAGAGGAAAATCGCTCTGGCCTTTCTCCGTCCCTTCCATAATCAGGTTATCTCTTCAACAGGTTGAGCAGAAGTGTCAGCAAAAGGCTGAGTAAAATCATGGAGGTCAAGGGGATGTAAACCCTGACCCGTTCGTTCTCAATCCTGATGTCCCCGGGCAGTTTTCCGAACCAGGTGACCAGCCAGGGAGTTAGATTAAAAATAATACCCAGAACAATCAGCACAACGCCTACCGTAATTAACCAGCGACCTAACATTTTCTACCATCCCGGAAAAGTCCTGCCCCATATTTTTATGTTTCACTGAAGCATTAGGCGCGTACAACGCAGCCCGTGAGCGATGATAGTTCCCTGTTTCTACCAGGGCCGGTCTGCTTGCCTGAGTGAAGAACAAAGACCAGCGACCTTGCCGGCCAAACACCCTTCTGACCATGGGCTGGTTACACAACCCAAAAGGTAAAAGTAAGATACTGGCAGTTCGCCCTTTCCCAGAGAATTCCCGCCGACCAACTGCCCATGGCTTCCAGACTGGAATAAGCCGCCGCCTCCATGGCAATCAAATATTCGTGGGTATAGCTCTGGCCATCATCCGGACTTAGCCTGATCACCAGATTGTTTCTACCTGGCCCTTTCGGCCCGCTCCAGACAATTAATCGTTCTGACCCGCGCTCTACCGCTTCCAGACCGCAGCATACCGGCGTCACTTCCTGACCGGCCGTGGCTTTTGACCAGGTGCGGCCGCCATCTTCACTGATGGCCACCCCGCGGTGGTCACACCCTTCCTGCCTGAAGTCAAAGAGTATCCGGCCATCGTTCAACTCCACCAGCTGGCCCTCGTTCCCATTAACGCTGCCCGGCACAAAGGAGCCAGTCTGCCAGCTTTTCCCGTGGTCCTGACTGAAGAGAACGAAAACCTCAAACGGCTCGTACTTCCAGCAGGGAACAAGAAGATTACCGGCACTGTCCTGGATAGCCCCACCTGGCCCGGTTACAGTGCAGCGCCAGGAGGCATCTTCCATTTTTCGGCAGCAGGCTGTGATATCCTGCGGCTGGGCCCAGGTGCGGCCATGGTCATCGCTGTAGGTAAGCAGGTTAGCCACATCGGTTGTGCCTGGCCGGCCGGTATGACTTCCCCGACCAGGCTGGCAGCGCAGGTAGTGCAGCCAGATACGGCCAGTTTCCCTGTCCAGAACCGCGGCCGGATTAGCGGCTGACCAGAAAGGCTGGCTCTTTTCAACAAACTGCATCTCTGACCAGGTGCGGCCATGGTCAAAACTCCTTTTCACCACCAGGTCTATCTGGTTATCGGGTGTGCCCGGGTCACCCATGTTGAACTTTCTGGCTTCACAGAAAGCCAGCAGGGTGCCATCCGCAGCCTGGAGAAGCACCGGTATCCGGTAGCTGTGGTAGCCAGATTCTCCAGCAACGAACACATCGCTGGAAAACAATGCACCCATGACTTCCTTCCCTGTCTTATTCGTTATTATTTTAGTCCTTCTGGTCAACTTATGGCAAACCCACGAGAAATCGCTGACAGAGCGACTCTGGCAGCTCAGATTGTGCTTGCCGGAAGGTTCCCGCTGAAGTGACGCACCAACCCTGCAGAGAAGCGCTAAGGTATAATTGCTGGACGAAGTCTGAACCTTTTGGCGTAAAAGTCTGGCTCACCCGTACGTTATTGGGGACGCAGACCCACTACCCAAGATGGACGAGCCAATGATTCTTATGCCAGCGAATTCAGACACTATCAACTTAAAAATTGCCTTATTTCCCTTGTAAAATCATCAAAATTATCAAACCAATATCTTCTGTAATTTTCCAAAACATTTGCAATACCCTGCTTCGGTTTCAGCAATAGTTTCACATTTATAACAAATCCATTACATGAAAAATCCTTGCTTCGTTTATGTCCATCCCTTTCAGTTTCAAATATCCTCGAATAGCCGTCAATCTTTCTGTATCCGTCCGCGTGTTCGGTCCCCTTAGGATCAACAAACAAAATCAAGTATCGTCTGCCTTTTTGCGCCCAAAAAATAAAGTCAGGTTTGAAGTTGGCGATATTATTTTCTTTCGGGTTGTAGTATGGAATAAAAACTTCGTCCAGCGTTTGGTCAAGTTTTGAAAACATCCACCAGTCAAATTGCGTAAACACATTATCGTGTTTAGCAAGGTATTCTTCCAGTTGCTCAATAAATCTCACTTCGCTATCAACATTGATAATATGGTTGAGATAATCAATCTTTTCGGTATCCGAAACAATCACCGGCAGATAGTAATGGTTAGCCAAATACTTGATACTGATTTTTTGATTTTTCATTTCAAAATTCCCTGCCTGTTCAAACAAAGTCATTTGTCTTTCAAATTCTTTTCTAGGAATTTTGCCGTACTGCTTGTCCAACTCTTTCTGTCTTTCGGGATAATGTCGGACTTCCTCAATCTTCTTTCTAATTTCCTCGTATTTTTCGCCATCGCTAAACCTAACCTTTCTGAAATGCACGATTTCATTTTCCAACTCCTTAAACTTATCAAATTCCTTGCTTTTAACGCCGAGATAGTCAAAAATCCGGTCAAGAATTAACTCTGGCTCAAAGAGCGAGTTCCTTTCGCCAAAATCATAGTATCGCTCTTTTTCCACAAAACTTTCTTTTGCTTTCTTCAAAACCTTCACTTCGCAATCATATTTAGCCAAAGCGATTTTATCGCCTAAAAATCCGTAAAATTGCGATGTTATATCAAAATCTTCGCGGCTGACAGGATATTTTTGCGGGTCCTTTTCCTCGGCAAAAATCCTTTCAGAGTTTTTGTAAACCGGTACCAAAAGAAGATGTTTTTGCGCTTCTGGGTTTAAAATAAACGCTTCGCCCAAACTCTTGTCTTGTTTTTCTGCCTTTAGTGTTGCAATTATCTCTTTCAAATTTTCCGCATTGGTCCCGAAAACAAACAAGCTTTCAATCGGCAAAATCAGATTTTTGACTTTCTCAAATAACTGCTCTTTTACTTCCTTTGCGTTGAACAAATTTTGAAGCCGTTTTCTTTGGTGTTTCTGCGGCTCTATTCTTACGCCTCTACCAACTGATTGCAGAACGAATTTTTTGGCATCGCTTCCGACCCCGATATTAACGAACAAAAGAAGATTCGGCCTGTTAGAATCCCAACCCTCATAAAAAGAACGTGAACCCATCAAAACATTTATGTCAGAATCATCATGATTGATTCGTCGAAAATAACTTTCATTTTCAAAGCTTTCATTTATCTCATATCCCTCAAGTTTGTCTTTCAACCAGCCGGAAATATCGCCAATCTTGATTAAAGCAAACGGTTTATCCGCCGTCATTAACCTAAAAATCAATTCTTGCCTATTGCCAGGGATTTTCAAAACTTCGATCTTGCCCGGCTTTTCTGCGTTCAAAACGTATTTCAGAATATCCTCGTATTCCAATTTTGAAACCAAATGAGCGTTGATGACGCACTCCAACTCCTCAAATACGAATTTTGAATGCTTTGTAAACTCCTGAACCAGTTCCTGTTTTGCTTGTTCAAACAAATTCGCTCTAATTTCATTTTTCGCGATTTTTTCCAATTCTCTAAAAAACAATTCCAAATCAGATTCTTTCACATCCACGGAATTAACCAGCGTTAGAAGAAGCGGGCGGTGGTATAGTGAGTTATTAACGTTGCTGATTTGTTCAAAATATATGTTGATGTAAGTTAATAGCAAAAGGGTTTTCAAAACGATTTTTTGCTTTTCAATCGGGGAAAAATCATTTCGTTCGCGGAACGCACTAATTTCGGCAGATGACACATAAATATGTTTTCCATATCCTTCTTCTACAAATTTTGAAAGATTGAAATTAAAAGCGCATGTCGCAAAGTCCCTCGGATCGGTAAATGTAGCGGAAAAATTAAACAAGAAACCGTTTCTTGAGAGTATGGAGTATAAAATCTGTCGCTTGCTGTCTTCTTTGTCGCCTTTGTGAGCTTCGTCAAGAAGGATATACCATTTACCATCATTATCGTAATTTTTGAAATTGACGATTTTTTCTTTGTGTTCGTCAGAAATTAAATCGGAACGATAATAAAAAACGGTAATCTCATTTTTGGCAAACGGCAAGGCGTTTTCTCGCTTCACGCTTTCATAATCTCTCAAATTTTTGAGGTTTATTTTTGTTTCAAAGCTGAAACTGTTAAACTCCTCAATATGATTTTTGAACTGGTCCAAAAGGTCGTCTCGGTGCGCCAAAAAGAGAATATCGTGCTTTGGCAATTCTTTTTCGGCAATGAGTTTTCCCAAAAGCTCAATCAATTTAACAATAATCAGCGTTTTTCCCGAACCGGTCGCCATCCAAAAGCTCATTCTATTTATGAAATGAGCGAAGGATATTTTGTTATCAAGTACCGGATAATCTTCAGGATATTCCGAAAGATATTTCGCAGTTTTACTATCCTGTTTTTTCTTTAAGTCATAATCAAAATCTTCTTCTAACCCATTGAGTTTGTAATTTTCAAACAATGCTTTTTTATCGGCTTTTTTGTCCTTGAAAAATAAATGGAATGCTTTCACGGCATTTTTCAAAGCATTCTGTTGAAAATCAAAAAGAGTTTTGTCTTTTGAAAACCTGCCAAAATCAAACCCCTGCCACTTTGCGGGCAAGTTTTCAAAGGGAATATCATCTATGATGTTTTGTAAATAAAGCCGCATATATATCCTTTATACTCACATCTACTTCTGCTTGTTTGAGCCGTTTGTGAGCCTTTTATGAGCCCTTTGAGCTGTTTCCTGCCCCATTGGCGCCCCACTTTTTGTTTTGCCAAGTAATTGCCAAAATCGCCAAATATTTGCCAAGTAATTGCCAAATCATCTGATAACATAGCGACTGTTCCTACCTTTACCTTCAACTTTAAAAATCTGCTTATTTACTAACTCCCTTAAATCAAGTCTTGCACCTTCATCAGAAAGGGCTGAAATTTCTCTGTATTCCCTATTCGTAATCTTTCCTTTTTCTTTCACGTACATTACTGCTTTTATTTGCCTCTCATTCAATCCCATCTTTCTCAAATTTTCTTCCGTGTAAATATCCTTATAAAAATAAACCGCAAACCCGCCAAATTCCTCTTTAAATTCAGGTTCTGGCAGTCCAGCTTTCTTGCACTCATCAGCAATTTTTATTGTTCCCCTTCCCCATGCTTCTATTAATCCTGCTTTGAAAAATACATCTGCCAACAACTCATTTCTTGGATATGATGAATGATTTTTCTTCAGTTCTTCAATCTTGATTTCTTTTGGAAGTGTCCCTACATTCCAGAGGATTATTTTATCAGGATAAATTTTTAACTGAGTATGAGGGCCAATATAATCTCTATGAATTACTGCATTGATTATCGCTTCTCTTAATGCCTCTTCAGGATATTCCAGTTCTTCTTTTCTGTAAATCCCTTCAAATCGTATTTCAGAGATGAGATATTTTGTCCGCAGTAATTCCATTGTCTTTTCAACCTGTTCAAAAAAATTTCCTTCAATATCGTCAGAACTTATAATGTCTGTATCGGTTAAGAACTTTCCAACTTTTATATAGGCGCTTGTCAAAAATTTTTTGGGATTTTTACCGAAGAGTAAAATTCCTGCCCTGGTTAATTTGCCATTCTCCATCAAATTCAATTTCTCAAGAATTTTAACTGGCTCATTTTCGTCTTTTACAAATGGAATCCTTTTTTCTGCAATTTGCTTGAATTTCTCGATAGTTTCAGCATCAATATCTGCAATAGTTGCTCTATCTTCCACATATTCATCCCAATCCCTTCCTGATTTTGAAATCAGAAATCTCGTCAGGTCTTTGCCTTTTAGTTCCTGAATTGTGCTGCCGCTTCTGACATAAAACCTTCCGTGATAAGAAATTGGCGCGTAAGAATGTTTGACTTCTATTACAATAATATCCTTGCCTTTTTTCTTTTCTAATTTTATGTCCGGAATAATACCGAGAATATCTCTGAATTTATTAGGCAGGTCCTCAAGTAGTTTTTTAGAATCCTTTATACCAACAGGATTGCCATTATCATCAAGACCGACAACTAATTTCCCGCCATCAGTATTTGCAAAGGCACAAATCCACTTCAAATACTCATCCCGCCAGGATGGCTTAAATTCAACAGTTTGAGATTCTTTTTCTTTCATCACTCCCACCAAATCAATGGCTTAATGAGTTTATAATCCAAATCTTTGGTATTTATTTTTGTCCCGTCTTCAAATTCTACTTCGCCATCGCTGATTTTCTTTATCCATTTTCCGGTAAGATTGGACAATGTTTCGGCTATGTCTATATTCGGATACAGCTTTGATAAATCAACTTTTACTTTGTTATTCCCATAATCAATCTCTAATGCCTTGAGCATCTTTTCATCTTTCAAAAAGACATATTCCTGATACGGACTTCTGCCCGGCGCATTAAATAAGTCGCCATCTTCATATTTGCAGTTTGCCAGCGCTTCCTCGTATTGCTCAAGCTCGTAGTATTTAAAGAAACCACCGCCTTGATATTCTTTTACTTCCTTTGAAATACCTGACTTGTCATAAGCTAAAACCTTTTTCATTCTTGGCAAAACTACGCTGTAAAAATGCTCTCCCATCTCTACACCAATCCACTTTCTGCCAAGTTTATGCGCTACTGCTGTGGTTGTGCCGGAGCCGAGGAAGAAGTCAAGAATTAAATCGTTTTCTTTTGATGCAGTGCAAATAACTCTATCTAAAAGTTTTTCGGAATTTTCGGTAGCAAATTCAGTTGTTGAGGAATAACCCGGGATATCAGTCCATTTTGAATCTAAAAGTTCAAAATCCTGATTAGTGACTTTATATTGTGGTATCCCTTTCGAGTTTAATCTTATAAGTCCCTGCCTCTCCATTTCGTAAATTTTTTCTTGACTAAACATCCATTTCCTTCCCTTTGGAGCAAGCATCTCTTTACCTAAAATTATTCTTGGGCGAGGTTGGGGCTTGCTATCCATCACATCCATAGAATGCCATTTTTCTTTAACTGACTTTCTTTCTATCTTTACAAAATTAAAATAAGCGTTATCGCTATTTGAATAGAAAAATAAATAATCATTTCCTTCAGGATACTTAATCGGCTGAAAAGATTCTCTGTTTGCAAATCCCTTTTTGCTTATTCGATTTATTATCAATTCATTTCTCAGACTATTCTTTCCCCAAATCTCATCCATCAAACATCTCACAATCCAGTTACCATTGTAATCACACCTTACAAAAATGCTTCCTTTTTCATTCAGCCAATTTTTTGCGATACGCAATCGGTTTTCAAGTAATGTTGCCCAGTTAGCGTCTTTGTAGTTTGTGCGGTAAAGGAATTGGTCAGAAGAATCCAAGTTAAACGGCGGATCAATATAAATCGTCTGTACTTTTTCTTTGAATTTTGGCAAGATTGTATTCAATGCCTGATAATTTTCACTCTTTATTAACCAACCATCCAACTCATTATCTGAATCTTCAAATAATCCCAAAATTTCAAGTTCTAAATCCTTGAAATACTTTGTATCAATGGGTAAATACTCATATTTTTTTGCTAAATGTTTCCCTGTTAAATCAGATTCAAAAACATCACTTGTTTTAAAATTTTCATCTACAATTCCCAATTCCTGCCATTCTTTGATTTGCTCATCAATGCCTTTATGCTTCAAAACTTTTTCAATGAGTTTTTGGTCTTTAATTCTATCCAATGTAATCACATAATTTGAGTTTTTAACAAACTTCGGCTTGTTCCAGATTTTTACCAGTTCATCTTCAAACTGCGAGATAAAATCAATGATTTTGAAAGCTATATCTTTGAGGATTTGCAATTGATTTACTCTATCCGCACCCCATTCTTTAGCCCCTTCCCAGAAATACTGATAACTCCAGAGTTTAAATTGTTCTTGTAAAAATGCTTTGGCATTCTTGTTAATGAAAAAATCAACTTCACTTTGCTTTTCAAAAATTCTAAAAGCACGTTCTAATTGCGCCTCAGTAATCGCAATGCCTTTTCTTTTTATGGCTTTTAGTATGTCGTCTTGCTTTGTTTTTGTTCCTCTCTCAGAGTATTGAACGGCAAAAGCAATCGTGTCATCTTCTTTGACTTTGTCTAACTCAAAAACAAGTGAACGTTTCTCATTGGCTTTTTTGCTTTCTATTTTTGAAGCGTCAAAGTAAAATTTGAATCCGTCAAACTGCACCGGCAAACTTCTGAAAATCCTGTCAGTTTTGACATAGTAAAGCATCTGCGTTTTCCAAAAGAGAATGACATCTTTTTCGTCTGTATAAACCTTTTCGTAGATATTATTGTGAAACGGGGTTGAGTTAAAATAAATTGACCCGCTTTCGGTAAAATAACGGCTGAAAAAGGAATAGAGCTTGTCAAAGAGTTCATCTCTAAATTTCGGGTGGTTTTTTAGAGTCGTTTCAATGTCTTTTTTGAGGATGTCCTCGATCTTACGGTAGTAATTTGATTTTATTCTCATCAAATTAACAAAACCGCCAGTGCCTTCAATCTTAGCGCCGATAAATACATCCTGTAATGCTTTGTAAAATTTTTCTTCTTTGGTCATGGTCGCATCATTCTAACGAATTATCAACTCTGACATCAACGACTTTACCTGACTTCTGCAGTATGTCAACTGAGTAGTTGGTGATACCGCCTGACTCTAATTTTATGACCGTGTTATAGGAAATATCAGCCAATTTAGAAAGGCAGTCTTGAGATAGGCCGCTTTGTTTCCTTACTTTCCTTACATCCTTGCCTATTAGTGCAATGTCTCTTGCCATAGATAGTATGTACGGTGTAACCGTCATGTACGATAGTTATCATACAAAATTATTTTCATAACGTAAAGAGACCTTTAGGGAGTTTCGGGAATTCCGACATAAGTAGTGCCAATAAAAATTTAGGCCTTTAGAACAAACTCCACTCATAGCAAAATCTGGCAACAGTACATCTTTTTTTTGAGACTCAGTTTCAGCGAGTCAATGATATCTGCCCTTTTCAATAAGTACTCCTTAATTACTCTGGTCAGATACAACAGAGAGTACTTGTATTTTGTCTGGTATTTGATATAAGCCAGGAGAAGATAGTAAATCATCGCGGTCCAGATTTCAGTGAGGCCCGCACATCTACCAGACCCGGATGATATCACGCATTCCGGCGTATCTTTAATTCTGTCCCTATATCCCGCAGAGTTTTCTTCACCGTTATCCGAAGCGGCTACTGGTTCCAGTCAGTGACGTGTTTCGTATATCGGTTGGCCTGTTCCCTGACTGCTTCTTCTTCAAACTCGTTCAAATTGATAACCAAAATTTAAGCGGCATTTTGATAATTTTATCGCTTGTTAGTTCTAAATCTCCCTCATTGCTTATCAAAATACCGTAGTCATAACCGCCAGTTATCCTTCCTGTATTCTCTATTTGTTTTATTCCGCCTCCTTGTTTACCATACCCAACTTCTATAATAATTTTCTTTTTTTGGCCTAAGCGCAAAACAAAATCAGCCCCGCCCCTGGAAGAATCGTGCATAACCTCAAGTCCGCCGTACTGTCCCCCCTTTTTGTTGAAATCTTTCTTAA
Organism: bacterium; assembly: GCA_029551285.1. GTDB lineage: Bacteria > Ratteibacteria > UBA8468 > B48-G9 > DSTR01 > JAMWDF01. The sequence goes on from JAKPFT010000086.1 coordinate 32,874, forward strand.
AAATTAAAGTCAGGTAATCTTCCAAAATTTTCCCCTTAACTTCCGGCGGTAAAATCCCGTTCAAGATACTAACCCGCAAGGATGGAGAAACAAACAAAAACTTAATCGGCTTTCTAACCCTGACAAATTTTTGCCCATAACTTTTCACTTCTACTAAAATCCCTCCTTGAACTAATGTGTCTAACACTGCCCTGACCGGCCTGTAATCCAGTTTCAAGGTATTACATAATTTATCAATGTCGGTACTGTCGGAACTCGCGATTAGATATAAGAGGTCCTTGATTTTAGAAATCGTTCCTGAACTCAAGCTGCGTATCTCAAGCAAATCTCTGGTTATGAATTTATCAATGGCTCCGGTAACTAATTCAAAAACAATTGATTTTTTATTTTTTAACCTTAAAACAAAGGGGAATCCGCCAAAATATAAATATTCTTCTTCTGCGTTAGGAGGAAATTTGCTAAAATACTTTGAAACCTCCCTTTGCCTGTTTTTGCAAAACTTAAATAATTCTTTTGCGGTTTTACTGCCTAAAATCCCTTCCGCGAGATTATCTGATAATCTTTGTTCTGGATAGATATTATCCTTCAAAATTGCGTACTCGTTGAACTTCAAAGGATATAATTCCTCAGAGACGGACCTCCTTGATAAATCAGGATTTAGTTTTATTCGTAAGGCTGAGGAGCCGGTGGCAATAATCAAAATATTCCTGTGGCCTTTTGTCGCATCAAAAACATTTTTCAAAAACAATCCCCATTTTTCGTCATAATGAACTTCGTCCAGAAGAATAAGCAGTTTTTTGCTTAAATCAACAAATCTAATTTCGCTCCTTTCTTGATAATAGTTGAAAAATTCATTTAAACTTATACCCTCATCAGAAAGGCGGCTGACATCTAAATAAATTTTTTCGTAATCTTGAGCAATAACATTGTTGTAATTTAACTTTCTATGACTCGGGATAAACCTCGGTGCATAGTAAAGTTGAGCCAGAAGGGTGGTTTTACCAACGCCTCTTATACCGGAAAGTAGATGTATTTTCTCTATTTCTTCCAATCTGCCAGCGACAAACCTTTCTAAAACAGTTAAGTAATAAGAAAAAATATATCTCGTGGGATTAAGTTTGTTTTCCTCATCGTAAATGCACCCGGAAAGAAATTTATCTAATTCCGAGCTCCAGAGGCGATAAAAATTTTCTATTTTTTCTCTTGTAGCCATATGTTTGTCTCAATTGTATTCCAATCCAATCAAAATGTCAAGTTCAATTGTATTCTGGTCCAAAAGAGTTTCAGGAACTTCAATTTCAAATGGCCGCGAAAGAAGGGTGGGGTAAGGGCATTTACCTTTTTTCTTTTCTAAAAATCATCGGCTCGCCCGAGAAGCAGGCAGTGCCGCGGGAAAAAAGGGCGGCTTCGGTGTCATCCCCGGCAGAAATACCTGCCTATCCGACCGTCTTGTAACCGGGGGTTGCGTCGCCCACAATGATGCACAGTCAGTCAAGACTTCCTCAAAAAAGGTTCGGGTTTCGTTCAGCATTTACGACCAGATGGAACTTTCATTACTTTGAGCAGAGTTTGTTTGCCAGGCACGCCAGAGGCGAGACGAACGAGCAACCATCTTCCCCCGGAAATGATAGAAGTTGCACTCAATCGGGGCGCTCGGATTTGAACCGAGGACCCCCAGAACCCCATTCTGGTGCGCTGAACCGGACTGCGCTACGCCCCGACGCTTCTGAGGATTATTTTACCACATCAGGGCTAGCCTGACTAACCAACTGAGGGCTGGTGGAAAAACAGAAATTGGCTTTCAGTTCAGGGCCGCGGCGATACTGGTCAGGGCCTGCAGCAGCATACTCTGGGTTACACCATACACTTCCAGGTTCCATTCCTGCATGGACAACGGAGAAACAGCCCCCGGCATGACCGCGTAAGGCATACCCTGACGGAAAAATTGTTCGCCGATGGCGTGGCCTTTGTTGACGGCAAAAGGAATAATACCCTCTTCCCTGCCCCGGCAGGTGCACAAAAAGGTAAAATGTGCTCCCCACTTCCAGCCCACACCGGCCATACAGCTGGCTCCGTGATAGTTGCGACCAAGGACATACTGGAGATTGCGCTGCGCCGGAACCAGAAGTTCCGGGTTTTTCAAGATTCTGGCACAGGCCGCAAGATGCCAGGCACAGGCCAGGGGATAGGTATTAGAACGGCTCACCGAAAGAAACAGCCGGCTGGCTGAAACGGGCTCTGTCAAAGGATGAGTATGACCCAGTGGCGATAACCGGGACGCCTTCAACAGATGCTGGGCTACCATGGTGAGCGCCTGCCGGCATTCTTCCGCCGCAGTCTCTTCCGGAAAGGACAGGGCAAACTCTTCCAGCGGCGCCAGAAAGTAAAAAAGTTTGGCGTCTTCGGTAAACCCTTTCGGTGGCACTACCGGCTGAACATACCTACCAGCCAGACACGCTCTCGCTATCTGGCTAACGCGTTCCCGGGCAAACTGGAGATACTTTGCCTGACCGGTGGTCAGGTAAAGGTCAAGGGCACTCAACGTCAAATGGGTAGTGTCTTTCTCCAGTGGGCCCATCTTCAGTTTTTTTCTTATGTTAGCGTCCTCGGTCTGGTGAGTGAAAGCATCTTCAGTTAGACGCAGAAATTCCCCCGCTTCAGGCTGGTTCAGCCTCTTCATGGTCAAGGCAAAGGCCGCCAGACCCATGGTGGCGCAGGTCTCCGGGAGAACCACATTGGCGCACCGGTCGTCGACATTTCCCGGGATGTTGTCCGTATCCTCGTCCGGAGGCGTCAGCACATCGTGAATCTTGACACAGAAATAAAATTCTCCGTTGCCCTTGTAACTGCGTCGGAGATAGTCTGCTCCCCACCTGGCTTCTTCTACCATGTCCGGCAACCGGCCTTTCAGAAAGTCAGTGGTGTTGTCTTTCAGGGTGTCATAGGTCTTGCAGATAGCCCGCAGGTACCAGCCAGCCGGGTCCAGCCACTTGTTTAAATCAGCGGCATCAAACCAGCCGCCGGTCAGGTTACGGTGCTCGTACCGCTCCGCGGTATTAAAACTGGTCACCCAGGCGTCATCCAGATGGCAGGCCTTATGCCAGCCAGGAACCTCACAGCCGCTGCGCTGATAAAAGAAGTACTTCATCGCCTCTCTGGCCAGGGCCCGGTAAAAACCAGCCTTGATGGTCCACGGTGGGGAAACTACTTGGTTGTTTTCCCACGCAACGCCGGCCAGGTAGGTGCCGGGTGTGGTCAACTCGGAGAAGTCAGCCCCGTAGTAATGGCCGTTCCACAAATCCGTGCCCAGATAAACCATTTCCCTGCTGGCAACGACCTTTCCGGACTGCGCCTGTACTTTTACAACCGGGGAAACTTGTAGTTTTTCTTTGGTGCGCACCACGACATCCTTGTAGCCGTGCGCATCATAACCAGCCTGAGGCATCAGGAATTCTGCCTTAAACTCGCCAAAGCCGTCCAGGAAGAAATCATCCACCAGCCAGGTTCCCTGGGAACTGCGGACATTTAATTCCACGGTGAGGAACTGCGCGCCAGGTGGCGGTACCAGTTGAACACTAACCGGTTTCCAATCAAAGGTGCCGGTGACCGCGGCCACTGGTGTCACGGCGAGGCTCTTCAGGTCAAACTTGGTGGCATAGTTTTCCCAGCGCACCTGAAGACAATTTTCCCCGATTACCTTTTCTGCCTTCATCCAGGCTGTGAGACGATAAACCTTGTGCCAGTCAATCCCCAGACGCGTGCTGGCCAGAAGGAAGGGCCAGGCCTGGCCTTTCACCATAAGGGCTCTGTCTCCCTGACGGCCGGCCTGAACGACCTGGGCCATCCCTTTCTCCCACACTCCTTGAAGTTTGTAGAGACGGAAATCATCAAAAATGATTTTGCCGGTAACTGCCTTTTCCTTGCAGATACCCCACAGCTGAATGGCGCCTTTCCCCGAGGAACCTTCAACCCGGAAATGGAAGGCGTGCTGTTGCCACTGGTTTTCTTTCCCATTACGGAAGTCCGGAACCTTCAGATAGGTGGAACCTACCTTAACCCAGACAGTTCCAGAAAAGGCCTGATCGGCTTGACGACAATACCAGAAGGTCAGCAGATAGTCCTGGCCGGATTCAATTTCAAACATATTGTCCAGGACAACCTCGCACCAGGAGTACGCCTGGCTTTTCTCCACCTGGAAGGCAAAGGCTCTCCTTCCAGAATGGACACTCCTTTCTTCCACGGCCGGGCAAACATCCTGTGCGGAAACATAGCCTTTCTCCCGGAAGTCTTTCAGGTCAACGCCCTTTTTCCAGATATCTTTGTGAAACTTTACCCGGCCTAACTTCTGTATCCTTGTGTCAGAAAAAAAAGCCCTGGTTTCATCCACCTTCTCAAAATCACCGTTGGCCACCGGTATCTCCTGGTGTAATCCCAGGTTTTTCACCAGTTCCCTTATTTTCTCTTCGGGTATCTGCCGGCTCCAGAAAAGAGGCTGGTGTTCAGCGTCTGTCAGTTCAAAACCTGGATTGCGGATAATATTAGGGGCTTTGCCCCAGACAAGTTCTATTTTCTCCTGTTCGGCTTTCTCCGGGGAAGACTCTAACTGGCCGGTGACCGGCCCTGCCGAGGCCAGCAACCGGAAAGAAGCGGCATCAATCAGCAAAAAGTCCTCCGCAGCCTGCTGGGTCACATTCACCTTCGGCACAATTTTTATGATGGCTCTGTCCTGCGGCACCGTAACCTTGAGGCGGCACGATACCCAGCCATCGGTTTTCTGAAGAAGCGGCCCTGACCTTGCCCAGTCCTGATGTCGGTACCAGAGAACCGGAGTAACCTCTCTTGTGGTTTGAAAGGCAATTTCAGCGCTGGCCTTTCCTGACACCATATAACTCTTGTACTGGAAGGTGAATTCATAAGTGCCGCCGTGGACCACCGGTTCCACCAGAGCAAAAACTGTGGCTGCCTTAGAAAATCCCTTCATGCCCGCAGCCTGCTGACCATCAACCGCTCCTTCCTTGACCACCAGAAAACCCTGCCGGTTATCTTCCTGGTTTGTCCAACAACTCCAGCCAGTAAACCCTTTTTCAAAGGAAGGGTTAGCTAGCAAATTATTCCCTTCCTGGCACCACCCGGAGGAAGACCTAAAGGCTAAAATTCCTGAGAAAACAGCCGCCACCACCCATTTCTTCCTCAAATAGGCATCCCCGTAACCGTCACTACTTCCAACAACTTTCCCTTCGGCAACTCTTGCGTGCATGGATTTGTCCCCGGTTGCAGAAGAAGAGTCAGAGAACTACTCCAGCCAGAAAAGTGGATTCTCTTGTCATGCGGTAATTTACCAGTCCGATTCGTTGGCAGTCTTCCAGACAAAGTAGTTATCCCAGAGCCGGTTATTCCACTGAAGGGAATCTACATGGCCGTCAGCAAAAAGGATGTTGGGCCGGAAGTTATGCTGTTTGCCGATATTCCTTTCTTCATAGGTCCACTCAATCACCGCGTAACTGTACTTGACCCCTCCCACCAGGGCATATTCGGCATTGTTTGTTCCCCAGGAAGCATCACAGATGACTGCGATCTGATTGGCCCTGAGACGACCGCCCTTTTCTATCTGGGAAAGTTTGTACCAGGCAGAGACGTTATACGCCAGATTCTCATATCCCAGTTTGGCGTTGTAGGCGTAGTTGGTCCAGTATCTCCTCGTCTCCGGCGTATTCCAGTAGGTGGCCATGCTCCAGGAACACCTGGCTGGATTGCTCTGACACTTTGGTACTGTGCCAGCCATGTAAAAAGCCAGCCGGTACGCCCAGCCCCAGTCAGATGTGCTGACCGTATAGGACGGCGGTACATATTCCCAATCAGCCGCGTACATGTGCCAGGCCAGCCCCATATTCTTAATGTTGGAAATACACGCTGCTGCCCGGGCCTGCTCTCTGGCGCGGCTTAAGGCCGGCAGCAGCAGCGCCGCCAGAATAGCGATAATGGCGATTACCACCAAAAGCTCAATCAAGGTGAACGCCTGCTTCTGCCGGAACTTACTCTCCACCTGCTGCTTTACCTGCTTCACTGACCTCAACATGAACCACCTCCATTTGGGTTAGAAGAACCGCGGACTTTCAATTCGCACGGCAGCATAATCGTCGGTGGCGCCGTACCTGAAGACGGTAAGGCCAACAGGTAAGAAACTGCCTGCCGGCCAACCTCCTCCCAGGGTGCCCGCACTGAAGAAAGAGCCGGTTTCGTACTCTGGACCACATACTCCACATCGTCAAAACCAAAAACTCCTGCCTGTTCAGGCACCCTCACCCCTGAGGCAGCCAGCACATTCAACGCGCCTTTAGCCATAAAATCTCCTGCCACAAAAACGCCAAAGGGAGGAGTCAGATGCCGGAGCAGCCGTTTCATCGCTTCCGCCCCTGACAGTTCAGAAAAATCACCCTCTTCCACCAGGGTCTCATCTGGAAAAAGACCATTTTCCACCAGCGCTAACCGGTAGCCCCGGAGACGAGCCGCGGCTGAAGGGTAGCTTAGCGGACCGGTAATCGTCGCCACTTTAGGGTAGCCGCTTTTCAAAAGTGCTAAGGTCGCTTCATAGGCCGCTTTTTCGTTATCAATCAAAACAGATGGCAGGTTAAAATCCTGGCCCGGGTACCCGCACAGCACCACAGGAGTGGAAAAAGAGGCTACACTACCAACAATTTTTTCCATCTCCAGCGCCGCCGTGGAAATAATCAGAATTCCATCCACCTCGCCGGCTTCCAGCATTCTGGGCAGGTGAAAAATGCCTTCGGCCAGAGGTTCCAGTGACCCCAGAACGAGATGGTATTTTTTCTGCTTGACAGCCTGTTCGGCGCCAGCAATAATACGGTAAACGTGAGAACTGCTGGAAAAGGCTATTAACGGAGCAGGAGTTAAGACACCAATGGCATAGGTCCTGGCGGCATGGCGTTTGCGCAGCGCTCTGGCAGCGTAGTTTGGCACATATTTTCTGGCTCTGATAATCTCTATCACCCGCTGCCGTTTATCCTGGCTGACGCAGGGCTTACCGTTCACCACCAGGGAAACAGTGGAGACAGAGACACCGGCTTCCCGGGCAATCTCTTTCAATGTAGCCATAATGTAGCCATAGGGTTATTAAATCGTTCTTAAAAACGTTACAAAAAGTGTATCATAGGTTCCTGCGGCTGTCAAGCAACAGACCAGGGAAGCAAAAAACCCGGGGAAGATGCAGCATACGGCAGGGGCGGAGACAAGAGTGAATAACCCAACGGATAATAAAAATCTGCTGGATGAGGGCCCTGAAACAGATATACCTGACGGGGTATAACAGAGGTCCCGGAAAAAAATCTCATCGCCGGCAAAGGCGGTTTACTGGCTCAATTTCTCCGGAAACACGCAACAGGTATCTCAGGCATCGTCCAGAGACCCGGCGGCATCTTAAGGATGGCGTGAACGGCATTGATGACAATGGCAGCGGTAGCCACATCACCATGGATGCCTTCGTCTATTCTCACTTCAAAAGAAGGACTACCGCTAACGTTAACGCTGTCGTAAGAGTTTTCCTCGCTCGCACAGGCGCGGAAGACAAGCCGGATGACTTCTTTCTGTCCCGCAAAGGCCTGGCCGATTTGCTCCACCCCGGAGACCCCCCCGGAGTGACCACTCCCAGAAGAGTTTTAATCTTCTTCCGGGCGATAACCGGGCGAATCCTTTCCACTGTTTTCACTTTCTGCCATCCTGAGAAGGCGGCCAGCATGTCCATGGATTCCCTTAAACCTACGTGGCAGATCTGGCCCTGCTGAAGAAGCCGGCGGAACTCAGCCACGGTCAACCCGGTGCCGATTTTCTTCTGAAATGAGAGACGCCTTTTCCGAGCATTCTGAACCCGCTGCACCTCAATCCTGGTTACCTGCTGGCATATTAAAGTTAAAACCAGTGGCAGATAGTCCATCAGGTAACCGGGATTAACTCCGGTAGCCAGACACGCCACCTTTTTTGCCCGGCACATCCGATCAATCCTTCGGGCACAGAGCGGGTGCGCTTTCCAGGGATAACTCAGTTCTTCACAGGTGGAAACGATAGAAAGTTTGAGACTGGCCAGTTGAGCCACCAGTGGCTCAAGCGTTTCAATCCTGGAGACCGTGGCTAAAATTGCTACCTCAGGCCGGTGCTTCTTTACTGCTGTTTCCAGTTCCCCATAAATTAGCAATCCGTTCTTTTTTTCGGTAGCCTCCTGGCCCACATCTTTTCCGGCTTTTCGGGGGTCCACCACAGCCACCAGCCTGACATCTTTTCTTTCCATCAGGAAGGCGGCAATCTTTTCGCCCAGAGAGCCCAGTCCCACCAGAATTACCTTCACCATTTTTTCCTTCTCCTGCGCAGTGGTGTAAAAGATAACCTTTCAGTCTCCTTTCGTCAATCTTTTCCCCGAAGAATAAACTGGAGCTGTTGCCGCCATTTTCTGCTTTTCCCGGGAAGCGAAACGAGCGCAGTTGCTGCCGGTTTGAATGTCACTGTTACCCGGATAGCAGGTAATGTGCCGGCCCCGTCTGGCAGTTTGCCTCGTGAATCAGAAGCCACAGTGGCAAGAACTACCGGTGGGTAAAAACGAAAAATCGGACAGGGCTCATTCTTTAAGGTTTTTCTTACGCCGCAAGAAAAAACTCCCCGTCTTTCTTCATTAGTCTGATTCCTGTGTCTTTGATACAATGATTACCGGGCTAAGGAAAACAGGCTTGAGAAGTGCTGATATATTGCCTCATTTTTTGAGGAAAGACCGGAGAATCTTTGGCCGGAGCATGGAAGCCCGGGAAATTAGAATCAGGTTGTGGGTTTTTTTTCCTTGGAATAATTTTGTGCGCCGGAATTGGATGGATGGGCGCAAAGATGAGCGCTGAC
>JAKPFT010000089.1 GCA_029551285.1 bacterium
ATGAAAAGAAAGGGAACAAACTGGCTCACTCAGAATGCTTCGGCACAGACAAGGACTACGCCGAAATCGGTAGCTCGGCGAACTCATTCGCCAGGTGGCGAATTCAGACACCGCCGAGTAAGGTATTGCGTCCCGGATGGAATTGTCCGGTCCGCTTACCGAGCGCTGCCGCTTTTCGTCTTGTCTTGTAACTGTGCCTTCGCAAATCGTTCGCCAGCTGTCCCCTTCCTTTTTTGACACAGTGGGGGTAATGGCGGAGAGATAAGGACAGGCAGAACCAAAAAAGGAATGAAAGAGGAATGAAAAGAAAGGGAACAAACTGGCTCACTCAGAATGCTTCGGCACAGACAAGGACTACGCCGAAATCGGTTGCTCGGCGAACTCGCTCGCCATCTGGCGAGCTCAGACACCGCCGAGTAAGGTATTGCGTCCCGGATAAACTTATCCGGTCCGCTTACCGAACGCGTCCGCCTTTCGTCTTGTCTTGTAACTGTGCCTTCGCAATTGGTTCGCCAGTTATTCCCTTCCTTTTTTGACAGTGGGGAAAGGGAGACAGGGAGTTACAAACTATTGCAGAAATAAGAAAGACAAAAACAACTTGAAGTCTCTCCCAGAACCGTGCAAAACAGGGAGAAACGATGAATCTTGTTTATCAGGGAAAAAATTACCGCCTGGAAATTACCAGACAGTACCAGCGTCTTTACCTCCTGCGGCAGACCGGCCCTTGCTGGCACAGCCACACACCCTTTCTTCTCGTTCCTGAAGTTCACGGAGTAACGCTGGCCGGAAAACCTCAGGCGGAAATTCTGTTTCAGAACAGAGAAAGAGCCACCTGGCGACTCTCCGCGGATTTAGCCGGTCAGGCAAGGGGTAGACTGGAAAATGAGTTTTACCTGTTGCCAGAAAGGATTGTCTGTCTGGCGAAATACTTCCTCAGCACATCTCACGGCCTGGCCTTCTGGAACCTCTTTGGTTCTGGCAGCCGGCTTAGCCCTGACAAAATCTTTGCCTACCTGGGGGAGCATATTAGGGAAGGCACTGGAAGGGAATTCACTGCCCACAACGTAGAATTTTCCACGGCCAGTCACAACTGGACCTACTGCCCTCTTTCGCCCAGGGTACTGCTGAAAAAAGGAAGGATAACGGCCGTTCTGGGTGGAACCAGCCCGGCCCATGACTACGGACTGGAAGTAAAACTGGCTGACGGTCAGGTGGAGCACTTTCGCTTTAACTATGGCGGCCGGAGAAATCCCTTTCCCGCACCCGGTTATGAGGCAGTTCGGTCCCCCCGGGTCCAGATAGTTTTTACCGGAGAAACTTCCTGGCACCAGGCCAACAGCCAGTTTACCCGGTCAATGATTGACGACGGGGTTATGAGTCCCCGGCGGTATCGGGTAGAAGAAAAAAGATGGTTTCGGCCCTGGTACTGCACCTGGGGTGACCAGATGCTCTTATCCCGGGCCAGACTCCAGCAGGACCTCAGTCAGCAGACAAAATATTCCAGCATCAAGCAGGTTCTCAGTGAAGACTGGGTCGTCAAAACCGCCAGGCTTATTCGCGGCCACAAACTTAATATCGGCACCATTATTATTGACGACGGCTGGCAGGATTTTCGCGGAGACTGGAACCTGAATACGAAAAGATTTCCCCGGATGAGACAGATGGTGGATTATCTCCACCAGCTTGGCTTCCAGGTAGTTCTCTGGTGGGCTCCCTTCATCCTGGAAAAGGAGGCGGTTAACTTCAGAGAGGGAAGGCTCACCGCCGGACCAGACCCTTACGGCGAAAATGTCATGGACTACAGCCTGCCGGAAACCCAACAGTGGCTGGAAAGAAAAATAAGGTTGTGGTTTGGTTCTGGAGCCGACGGCTGGAACATTGACGGCCTGAAACTTGATTTTTTTGTGGAGAAGGTCACTCCTTCTACCCAGAGAGGCCAGCCTGACTGGCGCGGAGAAGAAACAGGTCTTTACCGGCTGGTCAAGCAACTTTATTGCCTGGCCTCAGAGTACCATCCCTGCCCGGGCATCATCGCCGCACCGCATTGCCCCTCTCTTTTACCCTACCTGGTCTCTGTCTTTCTGGAAGAGAGGTTTGATACCAATTTCAGTATCCTTGAGGAAAAACCGGAGATGGTAGCCTCCTGGTTGCCAGGTCTGGCTTTCAGTCCCCACTTTACTTACAACCCTGCCGCGGTGCCGGAATACCTGGACTTCTGCCACCGTTTTCAGGCCATTCCCCAGATCGGAACCCTGCACGGTCGCAGCGAAGACTATTTTACCTTGCGCGCCGCTTCCACGGGTGAGAAAACCCCTTCCCGAACCATTTCCCTGTCCAGACTGCGGCAGATGCTGAACAGGTTTTGACCACTACCCCGGAACAGCAGTTTCCTTTGAACTCTGCCGCGGCCTCTAACTACTGGCCCTGCAGCCGCAACAGTTTCACGCCGTAAGGTCCAGCCAGCTCCACTCTGAGAGTTACCTGGCTGTAAGCGGTGGCTTCTGCAGAACGAGTTTGGCCTGCCAGCGGCGTGTTGGTCTCCGCGTCAAAAATTAATAGGTTTTTCCCCTTCAACCCGAGAGCGGAAATTTTGAAAGTAATCTCCGGGAACAAAACTTTTTCTTCAGACCAGGAAGCCATTACTATTAGGGCCTGGTTTTTAGCCGGGCTGGCCAGCGCCAGCCACTTCACTGCCGGCTGGTCAATCTCCACCACAGGGTTTTCCTCCCAGTAGTTATGTACGGATACATCATCCTGGCCGTAGCCGAAGTCAGTTAGAATTTTTTCCAGGGGACCGGAACGCTGGATTTCGTGAACTGCCCGCAGACCCCACTCAATTCTTTCCTGCTGCTGTTTGGGTAACGCTTCCACCACCTTGTTTCCCCGACCAGAAACAGGATAAAGAGAAAGGGGATAGTTGCCCACCTGACGGCCAATTGTTTCCGTTCTCAGCCACTCTGGAGAGAAAGGCCTGTCACTGCCGAGTTCATGGTCAAGATTGACCGTAGCCCAGGTGTGAACCGGCAACATCAGGGTATTGGTCATGTGGATTACCCATTCCAGCGGTTCCGGCCGTTTCTGCCGCCACTGTTGCAGAAGATGCCAGACCCGTTTCTGGTATTCCCGCTGATTCCAGATTACCAGACAGGGCTGAATCTGGCCGTCCTCGCCCACATAGGCAGCCGTGGTGCGGGTGTTGGTGCTCAACTTGCAGTAGGTATTATCCCAGTAAAGACTTACACCCCGTTTTAACCACTCGTTGGCTATCCAGGTACCGAAATCCGCGTAACTTCTCACGAAACTGATACCGGCGGCACCGCCTAAGACAGTGTGTCCCTGTCCTAATTCGGCTAAAGGTTTTACGCGCCTGTCCTGAGGCCCATCCCTGAGTTTCCACTCGTCCTGGAAAACATACCATTCTGGCCTGGTCATGGCCGCCGCCATTTCTTCCTGGTAAACAGTGAGCGGCTTGTTTAACCCCACCGACGCTGCCCGACCCGCGAAGTGCTGGACACTATTAGCCCAGTCCCAGGTCCCGTGAACCAGCGGAGGTTTGTGGACAGCAACATATTCTTTCAACCACTGGCTATCCAGGGGCTTCCCGAGCCGGCATTCAAGGATTTTATCCACAATCGTCCAGTCATCAGCATAGGGCCCCTGCGAGGAACACTCCAGCCCGCCCCAGGGCACCACTGCCAGTCCCCCTGGCATGTCCTTAATCTTCACCCGCCAGTTTTCTGGCATGGGCTTGGTGGGCGAAGCCTGAAGACCGAAAGTCATTTTCCTTTCCGCCGTAAGGGTCACCGGCCGGTTGATGAGATAAACCTTCAGGGTCATCTTCTCGCCCTCGTCCACCAGTTCCATCACTGGCTTCTTACTTTTCCCTTTTTCCGTCACCCAGCCTTTATCGTTTTCCGCAAAAAAGGCCAGTCCCCTTTCTTCTGCTCCCAGCCAGATGTAGGGAACAAAAAGGTTGCGCCAGTCACCCGAGCGGGCAACCCTGGAACCGTCCCAGACCACACCGGTTCCCCTGGGCGTGGCTCCAGAATAGTTCTGCCGCAGGCCGTCACCAATGGTGTGCATCAACGGAATTTCCTTCCCTTTCAGAGGAATGTCTATCCAGAGGGATTTTATCTCTTCTGACTTCTGTCCTGGTTTCAGGGTCAGGTCAATGCGGAGACAGCCATCAACTTCCACCGTCGTCAGCGCCTCGTATTCCAGACAATCACTCTTACCTCTGGCTGAAAAAGTTGCCTGATGAGGTTTGACTGTCTTCCAGGTGCCGACCTGGTTTCTCCAGATGCCTTCTCCGGAAGCACTCAGGTAACGAAGCGTCACCGGCCCACTGAGGATGTTCCTTCCCAGGGTGAGCACCTCCTCGGGAAGCCCGAAATAGTTCAGCCGGTATGCCCGGGAAACAAGGCTGACCTGCGTGCCTGCGGTTTTCAACGGGACAAATGGTGGGTAAACCTCTTCGGTGATCCCCAGACTGTTATTTTCCCACGGGAAGTGCTTTCTCACAAAGGAAAAGGTTGTCCCGACCAATTGTTTTCCCTCGGTGGTCACCACCACTGCTTCCAGACGGTAATCGCCGTCAGGCAGTGGCCCGGTTTCAAAAGGATATTCCGGTCGGCCTGGCTGATAACCTCGCGTGATTAGAGTTTTGTTTTTCCCATCCTTCAGACTTACCAGAATTTCTTTGATTGTTTCCGGCGGCACCTCCGGGGTAAGTCGCAGCCAGACACAGTTTTGACCCGGCAGATACTCTCCCAGAAGGTTCACCGAAGGAGCCTGCACCCCGCTTACCAGCCGGTGGCTGTCACGATATCTGGCCCAGGCATTGCCTGCTTCTTCTGGCAGAAGGGCCCGGTCATAAATCCGGACCTCATCAATCACCGCATTTTTCCCGTACCCGTTGAACACTAATGTCTCGGCAGCACCCTTCCTGAAGGCAGCCTCCAGTCCTTCCGTCATGGTCCGGCCAGCCTTTTTTCCGTCCAGATAAAGGGTGATGGTAGTGCCTTTCCAGGTAAGGACGATGTGATACCAGCGACCGGGATGGTAGTCGGTGCCCGAAGTATCATTGACAAAATGGAGGTTGCCGTCGGCTTTTGGAAAATAAAGAGACAAAGGCCTGGGGGCGAAACCGCCGTTAAAAATATAAAGCACAAAAGGCGCGGTAATAATACCCACATTTCTGTCTGAATGATTATTAAAACCGACCGGCTGCATCCAGAATTCAACGGTTCCTTCTTGCGCCGGGAGCAGTCCAGGTCCGGTGACTGTGATGCGGCCGAGAAAACCCTGGTTTCTAACTCCTTCCTCATAACTGCCCTCGCCGGTGGTTACGGAAACCTTTTCCTTCCGGCTGAGCGGCTGGCTGTTTCCGTCCAGGGGAAGGTAAACCACAGGAGCATGTCCTGGTAGAAAGTAAGGTGGACCATCTAAAATCTTCTCGCCAGCCAGCCTGGCACACCAGGTCATATCTTCTTTCGGCCAGAACTTGAAGATATTACGATGGATTCTCACCTGGTCAATGCAGCCACTCACTCCGGCGTCTCCAGTCTGATTGTTGCCGATAAAAACAGGGCCGGGTTTTTTCTCTTCATCTCCGGAGACCATCAAACCCTGTCCCCAGGCGATAGGAAGCGCACTGACTTCCTGGCCATTAACGAAAAGCCGCCGGAAACTTATCGGGAAGACCGCGCTCACGCCGGCGACATGAACCCACTGGTTAACCGGGATAACCCCCGGGGGACTGGAAGTCCGGGTCGTATTGCCATAAAAACAGTTGGTCGTTTCCAGATGTAATGCTCCCTTCTGGTCAACTAACAGGGCAAAACCTTTGGTGACATCTACCCGGGGGTCATACTGAGCGGAACGGTCCACCTCGGCTGGCCGGAAAACGATCGCGGCTTCTTTTTCCGGGAGGCGGTCAAGTTTCACCCAGGCCTCAATAGAAAGGAACCCGCCGGGGAAAATTCCCGAAGGGATACACTTCAGGCCACCATTACCGGAGAGCCTTAAACACCGGCCAAATTTCCCCGATGGCTCTGAGGTAACCTGCCCCACTTTTTCTACCGAAGCAATCGCACCTTCGGCCTCCTGCAGCGATGGGTCGTTAAAACTCAAATAGAGATAAACATTTTCGTCCTGCTTCTGAGAAGTGTACTGGTTCCAGAAAGCCACATCAGTAGCCCCGGCCACCATCACCACACAGAAAAAAACAGACGCGGCCAATACCCGAAGCGCCCTCATGGTTTTCTCCTTTCTTTCATCAGACTTAGCCTTCTTTAGTGAAAAATGCGGCCGGCAGTCTGACGGCTGGTTTCAGCCTCATTTAGGCAGCACTGCCAACTTCTATTTTACTACACATTACCGCGCGGCTGTATAATATAAGTTAATTGAGGCAGATAACTGACAGGGAGGGCCGATGTTCTGGGCAAATTTAGTTCACCTGAGTTTTAACATGTGGGAGGAAGCGGAGGTTCAACCGCCACCTGGTTTTCCGGGAAAGAAGTTGCTGGAAATCAGAAAAGCCAGGCCTTACCTCCGGTTTGAAGAACCTTTCTATCAGACCCTCACCGAAAAAATGAAGGCAGCCGGCATGAACATGATTGTCCTTGACCTGGGTGATGGTGTCCGGTACCAGAGCCATCCGGAGATCGCCGTTAAAGGAGCCTGGTCCCCGGAAAAATTGAAAATGGAACTTGCCCGTCTGCGTTCGCTGGGACTGGAACCCATTCCCAAACTTAATTTTTCCACCACCCACGATACCTGGTTGGGTCCTTACAGCCGGTGTGTTTCTACAGATGTTTACTATGGAGTCTGCCGCGAGCTAATCGCCGAGGTCTGCTGCCTGTTTGACCGTCCGCGGCTTTTCCATCTCGGCCTGGATGAGGAAACCGCTGAGCATCAACGCTGGGCACTTTACGCGGTCATGCGCCAGCACCAGTTGTGGTGGCACGACTTCTATTTTCTGGTCAACGAAGTGGAAAAAAACGGAACCAGGGCCTGGATCTGGTCAGATTACCTCTGGCACCATCCCGAAGACTTTTTCCAAAAAATGCCGAAAGGCGTTGTCCAGAGCAACTGGTATTATGGCCGCGCCTTCAACCGGAAAATTCCTTATGTGAAAGCCTATCTGGACCTGGAAAAGCATGGTTATGACCAGATACCCACTGGCAGCAACTGGAGTTATCCGGAAAATTTTGAAAACACAGTCAGATATTGCCTGCCCCGGATCGCGCCGGAAAGACTGCTCGGCTTTCTCCAGACGCCGTGGTATCCCTCCCTTGCGCAGTTTAAGAAAAGACATTTTCAGGCAATTGTCGCGGTAGAAAGAGCCAGGAAAAAGTATGAACCGGGAGAAAACTGATGAAAAATCACGACCGGAAGGTTCTGAGGGAATTAGTTAGAAAGTATCTGGAAATCTGCCAGCAACCGGTCCAGGAGGAGCGGCGCCGCCTCTGGCGTGCTAAAAACAGTCTCAAACAGACCAGACCATTAATTCTGGTAAGTTTTGGGATGCACAACGTGTGGTGCCGGAAACTTTTTGGAGACCGCAATCTTTTCTGTCAGCAGGAGTTCTTCCGTGGCTGGGAAAGACAACTGCGGATGTTTCTTTTCCACTGGGAAATAGGCGATGACTGGATTGCTGAACCCTGGCTGGCTCTTCCCGCGGTGCGAGCAAAGAACGAATGGGGTAACCTCTGGGGTTTACCTATCAGGATGGAACCACCACCTCAGGAAGGTGGGGCTGGTAAGTACGACCCTCCGCTTAAAGACTGGGAGATGATGAAGCAACTGAAGGTGCCGCATCACCTCATAGATGAAGAAGCAACGAAAGGCTACCTCTACCAGCTGGAGGAAGCCATCGGAGATCTTCTTCCGGTAAGAGTAAACCGCAGTCCGGTGTGCCTGGGATTTTCCATGGATATTTCCACCCATCTTGGCCGACTCCGGGGACACCAGCAGATTATGTTAGATATGTATGATGCGCCGGAGAAACTTCACCAGTTGCTGGCTTTCATGCGGGACGGCATCCTGACCAACCAGCAGGAGGCTGAAGAGGCCGGTGACATCACCCTTTTAAGCCATACCAACCAGGCCATGGCTTACTGCGAAGAACTGGAAGACCCGGCCATTGATTCCGGACCGAGAAAAAGAAAGGACATCTGGGGCTACTGCGCGGCTCAGGAATACACCCTTATTTCGCCGGCCATGCATGATGAATTTCTTTTGCAGTACCAGTTGCCCATCCTCAAAAAGTTTGGTCTGACCGCTTACGGCTGCTGCGAAAACCTGACCGAGAAGATAATGATGCTGCGGCAGGTTCCCAACCTGCGGATTATTGCCGTGACACCCTCCGCCAATGTGCACCGTTGCGCCGAGCAGATTGGCCAGGATTATGTTCTCTCCTGGCGACCCAATCCAGCCGATATGGTGGGCTACGGTTTTGACCCGGGAAGAATCCGCCGCATCATCAAAGAGGCAATGGGCTCTTTGCGTCACAGCCACACCATCATCGTTTTGAAGGACATAGAAACTGTCCAGGGAGAACCGGAAAGATTGAAGAAGTGGGTGAAACTTGTCCAGGAGGCAGTCCTGTGAAAAAATACTTTCCCTTGCTTCTCGTTGCCGTTGCGGCTGGATTTCTCTCTGGCCAGCCGTGTTTCTCTAAAAGTGTGATCCTGACGGAAGAAAAGACCACGGCCACTGTCAAAAAGGGTTCCCTTTTCACTATTGAACTGGCTTCCAATATCACCACCGGCTACACCTACGAAAAAAGCCAGGTCTATGACCCTGAAAAGGTGCAGTTGGTGAAGTGGGCGTATAAACCACCGGAGACAAAACTTCTGGGAGCAGCCGGCCAGGAGATTTTCACCTTTAAGGCGCTCAGGCCAGGTCAGACAGAAATTAGACTCACCTACCGCCGTCCCTGGGAAAAGGAAAGTGCCGGGCAACAAACCCTTGTCTTCAAGATAACCATTGAGTAGTCACTCGTTGAACTCCCGGGGATGTCTTCGTTTTAATTCCTCAATCGCCCAGCCCCGGCCGGTCTTTTTCAGATACTCACAGTACTGCTTCAATCTGCCGCGAGCATGGGCGGGGCCTCCTTCTCTCAACACTATCCACAGCGGGTCCTCCTCATAATTCATGGAAGCCATCATTTCCGCGTGCCAGCGACTCAGAATGCCTCTGGCCTGGCCGCAGACATCCGGATATCTGTCTGCCAGATTCTGCTGCTCGTGGGGGTCCTGTTCAACCTGAAAAAGCATTTCCTCAGGAAAGAGGTGGTAGCCGTCGTGATAGGTCCGGAGATAAAGCCAGGGGCCAAACCTGACGCTTCTCTGACAAACATGGGCGCACTGGCTGAGAACAAGTTCTTTCCGGCCGGTATCCGCTCCTTTCATAATGGTGTCAGCATAACTTTTCCCGTCCCAGGAAGGATGGGCTGGCTGCCCGATAAGAGCAGCCAGGGTAGGCGGCCAGTCCAGATTGTAATGAAAGCCCGGGTCAACTTTTCCGCTCAGACCGCCGGGCCAGCGGATAATCATCGGCAGACGACAGGTGGGAATGTCCGCCGTGGCATGCTCGGCATAGATACCAAGTTCACCCTGGTTTTCGCCGTGGTCAGCGGTAACGATGATGGCTGTTTCCTCCAGAACCTTCAACTCGTCCAGGGTTTCCAGCAACGCACCCAGATGCTGGTCCATGTAACGAATGCCGCAGTCGTACCCGTCCAGATGAAACTTCAATTCCTCCATGTTCCTGATTTCACCCAGATAGCGCGGGTAGTCTGGCCAGCGCCGGTTGTCGTACATCGCCAGTTCCCTGGCGCAGTGAGGTCCCACCATCTGACGGTGCTTTTCCAGTACTTCCGGCGTTAGCCAGTCCGGTATCGGGTCAGCGGCAAAGGGATTGCCAAAATCAGCCGGCGCGCGGTAAGGTGTGTGGGGATCCCAGTAGTTCACGTGAAGAAACCAGTTGTCTCTGTGCCCGTGCTGCTTTAACCAGTTCCGCGCCAGAGGGGTGACATCTTCGGCTGACTCGCCTCCACCCTTTCCGGGATTGTACATTTCCAGGAATCCGGCATAGAACCACCAGGCTCCGTGCCGTTCCGCAAAGGGAGAAACAGTCACAGTATGAAAGCCAGCCCTTTTCAGCATGGCCGGCCAGTTAGCACGGGCGCACCTGTCCTGAAAATCTCGGGAAGCGCCCTCCAGCCGTAAATCAGCCGCTGTACCGCCATGACCAACAATACCATTGTGAATGCCAAAACGGCCAGTCATCAGAGCGGCCCGGGAAGGCAGGCAGGGTGCGTCCGAGCAGTAATAGTTTTCAAACCTTACCCCCCGGGAAGCGATCCAATCAATGGTAGGCGAGGTTTTCCGGTGGTAGCCGTAACAACCCAGATGGTCTGCCCGCAACGTATCCAGGTCAAGAAAAAGAATCCGCATTTCTGCCCTCCTGAGATAAAAGTGGTTAAGATTTTAGAACAATTATCCGACCCTGGCAATAAATTTGTCGCCAGTTCCATCAGTGGCTAAAATATGAGAAGCAAAAAACTGAAGGGGGAAATGATGCACATAAGAAAGTGTCGCTGGCTGTGTCTTTTCAGCCTCTTTTTTCTGGGTAGTCTTTTCGGACAGCCGGCCGAATACCAGGTCAGCCGGGAGACCTATCTTCTGATGCACTTCAACGGAGAGTTGAAAGTTCTGGGCCAGGGGGAGAAAGCCACGGCCACGCTTTTTGGAGATGCTAAACTGGTGGAAAACGGCTGGGTGAAAGGAGCCCTGGACCCGGGCAAGGAAGGCGGATTACTGGTGCAGACTGACACCCTTTTTCAGCCAGCCTATGAGCACACCACTGTGGAAGTTAGAATCTTTCTCCGCTCCTATCCTAAGGATAAGGCTTACATCATAGAAAAGGTCTTTGAGTGCCGCAATCCCGTCGTCCACAATACCAGGCCAGAAGAAGCCTCTATCGGCTTTTCCGTTTTCGTTGATAGCCGGGGACGTATCGGCAATGAGATTACCAGTATCTACTACGGGCCAGCCCATAAACGGATCTTTTTCACTCCAGATAACTACCAGTTGCCGCTGGGCCGATGGGTCCATCTGGCTGTGGTGAACGCGGGCTGGCCGGTGGGTAAATATGCCATTTATGCGGACCGTGTTCCGGTGTTAAACCTGGCCCACGAATTTCACCACCGTGTTTTCTACGGAGTCCCGGAAAACAAACCGGGCAAAATTATCATCGGTAATAACGTCTCCGGTAAAGCAGCCTTTGACGGGCTGATTGACGAGGTGAGAATTCTTGGAGCCAATCTTGAGTTAAGTCCGCCGGCTGACCTGTCCTGGACAGACCCCCAGGCTAAAAGGCCGCTCCAGGAAGGTGTACCCCTGTTCTTGCCGGAAACAACTGCCTGTCTGTATGCTTCCTGCGATGGTACCCCCGAGATTAGAACAACCAGGCCGCTCACCGCAAAGTTCACCGGGGGCCAGTTTATGCCCGGAGTGAGAGGCCAGGCCTATTCCGGGGGCACCATTGAATTGTGCGGGAAGAAGATTGTTGCCGGCAAAGAGGGTACTATTGAATTCTGGATGATGCCGCTCAACTGGAATAACCGCATGGTTCAAAACCTCAGTTTCCTCAGTGGTGGCCCGGCCCCCTATTTTACCTTCTATGTTTTCAACAGTCCCGGTGACCTGCGTCCGCTGTCTCTCTATTTTCAAAATGATGAGGGCAGGAATGTCTTCGTCAGTGTCAACCGGTTCATTGATGAAGCCAACTGGCACCATTTTCTGCTTACCTGGCAGGAGGGTAACTACCGTATCTATGTGGATGGCCTGCTGGGAACAGAGCAAACCCTGAAGCAGATTAACCGGGTTGTCCAGGCAGAACGAGAATATTTGACCTTCGTCGGCAGGAGAGAAGACAAAGTCAGCGCCTTTGACGAAATCTTTGTCTATGACCGTGCCCTCGCGCCAGACGAAGCCTGGAATGCTTATGCCCGGTATCGCTTTCCGGAGAAGGTCAGACAGGCTACTCCTTATACCATCACCTACAAACAGTACCCGAGCAAAAACCTGGTAAGAGCCGAAGTAAAATTTCTCCGCGGGAAACTGCCTGAATACCTGCGGCTTCAGGTGCAGCAGGCAGGAAAAACCTACGCCGGGGCTCTAACGAGTGTCAGCGCCGGTCAAAAAGAAGGTGCGGCTGAAGTCAGCACCGCCAGGTTAGCCCCGGGAAGTTTTACCGTTTTCCTGCAGTTTCTTGACGGCGCAAAGAAAACTTTTTTCACGGCTTCAGGCAATCTTACCAAAAAACAATATCCCTGGCTGGGTAACCAGCTGGGCGTACCGGAGAAAGTTCCGGAACCGTGGGTACCGCTTGCCCTTGAGGGAACCAGGTTGCGTTGCCTCCTTACAGAGTACGACCTGGCCACCCCGTTTTTATCTCAGGCGACGACCAACGGAGAACCGACCCTGGCCGGTCCGGTGACCCTGCAAGGAGATGACGACCGCGGCCAGCCATTGTCTTTGCGTCTTCGCCAGCCAGGAATTACTCTGGGAAACAATGGCCTTTCCGCAGAGTTTACTGGCAGGCTTGAAGGTTCCGGGCTGGAGATAACTGTTAACGGACTGGTAGAATTTGACGGCTTTATCAAGTACCGGGTTTCTCTGAAAGCCACCTCGGCTCCGGTAATCCTGAATTCCCTGCGGTTACGACTTCCTTACCGGGCAGACCAGGCTCTTGACTACTACATTCTGGGTGAACATATGGACCATGTCGCTGCTGAAGTCCCTGAGAAAGACGGCGTTTTCTGGGATTCGCTCAGCGGCAAGATGTTCCGGCGGCACGAATTACCCGAATTCGGGGCTATGGCCAGACCGCGGCGGGGATTGGTTTACGGCAACTTTGTACCTTTTGTCTGGCTGGGCAACAACCATCGGGGGCTGTGTTTCATGGCCGATAACGACCGCGGCTGGGTTCAGAGTGAGCAGAAAGCAGCCGTAGAACTTGCGCGGCGTGGCTCCACCGTTTACTTAGACCTCAACCTGGTGGCAGAACCAGTCACGCTGAAACCGGGACAACCCCGGGAAATTATCTTTTCTCTTATGGCTACTCCGAGCAAAAAACCGGCGGCGCACTGGCGCCACTGGAAAACATCCTCTTTCTTTGTCATCTCTGAAGCCGGCCGGGTCCTGGGCAGCGACATTTTCTATGCCCCTTATCCCGTGGATTACCAGAAAAGTGCTGCCTATATGAAAAAACTCTGGCAGCAGGGTATCGTTCCCCTGCCTTATATGGACTTTTACGGCTCTGATGGTCGCATGGAACCCGCAGAAGACTTCCGCTGGGAGTGGTGGCCAGAAATCACCTCAGAAGAGTTTCCAGCCAGAAGCCAGATTTACCGGACCAACTACTGCAGCGGCTCCATTATTGACTGGTACCTTTACAACTTCAACCGCTGGGTGGACCAGTGCGGTGTCAACGGCCTGTACATTGACAACTCCTATCCGTCTCCGCTTTTTGATGCCGTCAACGGCCCGGGATATATCCACGAAAAAGGCGAACTTCAGCCAGGCTACCAGCTATTCGCCATGCGCGAGTTTTACAAGAGAATCTACTGCCTGATGGCGGCCAAAGGTAAACCTCACCCTTATACCATGATTCACATGACCCACTGTCAGATTGCACCGGCGATGTCTTTTGCCGATATCGCTTACGAAGGCGAAGACCATTACATCAACGGCGAAAGCGAAAAGGGCCAGGAAAAACCTGGTGCCGACCACATTACTTACTGGCCCAATCACATTGTCCGCATTATTGACCTGCCGCACGCCTGGGGCGTTGCCACCTACTGGCTAACCGCCGTCCGCGGAAGACCGGAACTGTGGAAACTGCCACCTTCGCGGGAGTACTACGTCCGGGCCTGGTACACCCAGTTACTGCTGCACGACATGCGCGGCAGTGTAAGCGAAGATGGGGGTGCCATGGCTGTGTTTGACAGATTCCTTCAGCAGGAACCAGACCCGGAGTTTATCCTTTACCGGGATAATAAACTGATTACCGCGGTTCCGGATAAGGAAATTTACATCAGTTGTTACCGCGGGAAAAATCAGATGCTGGCTGTGGTTGGTAACCATAATCACGAGGCGCAAACCCTGACCCTTTCGCTGAACCTGCCCTCTTCCGTGAAGGCTACCGACGCGGAGACCGGCCAGCCGATACCGGTGTCCGGGAAAAAACTTTCTCTCACGGTTCCTGAACGCAACTACCGGCTTCTGCTGCTGACAGACTTTCAGTAAGGCGCTGCTCCTGCCCCGGGAGAAACAGACACCTTCAGGGGCAGGAGTATCCAGCCAGGCTGTCCTGCTAACGCGATGGGCCGCGGCCGAGGGTGTCAGCCTGCATCCGGTCAGGTACCAAGAGCAAAATTTTAGGTCTGGTTGAAGAAGTTCTGGCAGGATTTTCTCAGGGTCTGTAATAGTTAATCACTGGCCTGGTCCAGTCCTTGAAAATCACCCAGCTGACATCCGTTGGTCTCAGCACCTGGGCATGACCATCAACAAAGACAGCGTTCATCGTGCCGGTATGTTTATAGCGCAAAGGATTAACAAAGTCGTTTGGCCCGTAAAAATACAACAGGGCATTCGGGTCATAGCAACCAATGGCTAAGTTTCTTTCTCCCATCAGGAGCGTCTGGGAAGAATGGCGCACCACCGTAATCTTCTGCCAGGCATAGTGCGGACACAGGTGCACATTATACCCGTAACTGCCTTTGTAGCCACCGGCATAAAGACTTCTCTCCCGGTCATAGTTGTAGTCAGTCCGACAGACAAACATGGAATCTGGTTTTACACCCCAGTTGGGCTGAATGTTGGTCCAGTGTTTCATGGGAATGTAACCGGCGTTAGCCAGTGCCTTTGGAGGTTGACTGGGCCAGCCCTGCGGCAGAAAATCATCGTAGTCCTGAGAGTACATGATGAAAAACTGGGCTATCTGCTTGATATTAGCCAGGCAATGAGCCTGCCTGGCTTTCTCCCTGGCCTTAGAAAGTGCCGGCAAAAGCATCGCCGACAGTATCGCAATAATCGCCACCACAACCAGAAGCTCTATCAGGGTGAACCCTTTCTTTCTGCCCATGGTGCCTCCTTTTTTACTTCTCTTTCCGAAGCAGCTTTCTTACATTACCCCGGAAAATCAGTTCTTTGTGGCGGTAGGCTTCACGAGAGCACAGAGCAAAATCAAAGTAATCGTTCCAGAAATTCAGCACCCGTAAAATATCCTGGTGGTAACACGGCCGACCGTAGGTGGCATCCACAGCCAGCAGGAGCTTGCCGGCCACTCCCCGGTCAAAGTACTTGTTCAGCCACTCCAGGCGGTAGGAAATGCCTCCTCCGGAAAGGTCCAGGTAAATGTTGGAATAACTGACACCGCAGATGTAGGCTTCTTCCCCCCAGGGGTTGCCCAGATGCGCCGCGATTATCGTCAGTTCAGGAAAAGCCGAGGCAATCCCCCAGAGATAGCATGGCCTCATCCGGGAGCCGCTGGTGGAAACTCCTTCTGGCAGCATGGTGCGGTCAGCCCGGCTGATCACGCCGGTGTGGAAAAGGATGGGCATTCCCAGTTTCTCTGCTCTTTCGTAATAGGGAAAGTAGCGCTCATCGTCGTACGGATACCTTGGCCGGATGCACTTCAAACCCCAGAAGCCCTGTTCCTTCAATCGGTCAACTATTTCCGGTGGCTGGTTGAAATCAAGAAAAGCGAAGGGGATAAAAAAACCAGGGTAGCGCCGGGAAACTTCCAGGATTTCTTCCGGGGTGGCCGGTTCCACCTCTCTCTTACACTGATAGAAACTGATGTCCAGAAGGAAGGCTCCTTCTACCGGCGAGTGTTCCACTATTCGGTCCAGGTCTTCTGGATGGCGCGCCAGATGAGCGTGGGCATCAAAATAATTTTTCTGGCACATTTTCTGAGTTTATTGTACCATAAGAAAACTTTCTCCGTCAAGATGACACCACGAGAACGAGTTCTGAAAGCCATAGGTCATCAGAAAACCGACAGAGTGCCGGCTAACTACGCGGCCCATCAAGAGGTCACCGAGGCTCTCCTGCGACGGCTGGGACTGGCTGATTTTGAAGAACTTCTTCAGGCTCTGCAGATAGACCTGCGCCGCATTTCCGCACCCTATGTCTTACCGGAAACCGGACCTGACAGCGACGGGTATTATACCAACATGTGGGGGCTGCGCTACCGAAAAGAGAAATTTAACGACGGTCAACCCCAGATTATTCCCCCATTTAATGAAGACACAACCCTGCGCGATGTGGAAGCCCACCCCTGGCCTGACGCCGGAGTACTTGATTATTCCAGCGCCCGCGCCGAGTGCCAAAAGTACCATGACCTTTTATGCTACCTATGGCGCGCCCTGGTCTCCTTTTTTCCACGAGGTGGGCTGGCTTATCGGTCAGGAAAACCTTTTTGTCTGGATGCACACCAGGCCGGAAGTGGTGGCGATGATTATTAACCGGGTGGTTGATTTTGAAATCGCCGCCACGGAAAAGTTTCTCAAGGCCTGCCACGGTCTTCTGGACATCACCTACTTCGGCAATGACTTCGGAACACAACGGGGACTGGTGATTTCCCCGCAGAACTGGCACCGCTTTTTCCGCCATCACACCAGGCGTTTCTTTGCCCTCTCTCACGACTTCGGCTGCCGGGTAATGTTTCATTCCTGTGGTTCGGTTAGAAGCATTCTGCCCTGGCTTATTGAAGATGGACTGGACATCCTTGACCCGGTTCAGACCACCGCCTGCGGGATGGCTTTCCCTTCTCTGGTCAAAGACTTCGGTCAACTTACCTTTCACGGCGGTGTCAGCACCCAGACAACCCTGCCCTTTGGCTCACCAGCCGGGGTACGCGCCGAAGTAAGGTCTTTCGTTAAGATGACACAGGGAAAGGGTGGTTATATCCTCTGTGGCAGTCAGGAATTCATCAAGGATATTCCCCTGGAGAATTTGCTGGCCATGTATGAAGTGAGCCTGCGCGTATAAACCAATTTCAAATCAACGGGAGGCGAAACAAATGAAAACCAAAGCAGAAAGGGAAAGAGATAAGAGAATGAGGTGGTGGAGACAGGCCCGTTTCGGTATGTTCATTCACTGGGGACTTTACTCCCAGATTGGCCGGCATGAGTGGGTAATGAACCGGGAGCGCATTCCTCTTTCCGACTACGAAAGACTGGCCGATATCTGGAAACCAGAACCCCGCGCCGCCCGCTTCTGGGCAAAAATGGCCAGACAGGCCGGGATGAAGTATATGGTGATGACCACCAAGCACCACGAAGGCTTCTGCCTCTGGGATACGCAGCAGACAGATTACAACGCTGTTAAACGCGGACCGGGAAGAGACTTAGTGAAAGAGTATGTGGAAGCCTGTCGCGAATTCGGACTGAAAATCGGATTCTACTACTCACTTATGGACTGGCACCATCCGGACGGCGTCAACTGCCTTTACGACGAGAAAGCCAGACAGCGGTTCGTTAAATTCACCCATAACTGCGTGCGGGAACTTTGTTCCCGTTATGGCCGGATTGATATTCTCTGGTACGATGGACCGGCACCCTTACGCACTCCAGAACTCTGGGAAAGCCGGAAGATGAATGCCATGGTGAGGAAACTTCAACCCTGGATTATCATCAACAATCGCTCGCTGCTGCCGGAAGACTTTGGCACACCCGAAGGTCACGTAACTCCGGAAAGCGAGGGCCGGGACTGGGAAGCCTGCATGACTTTCAACGACTCCTGGGGATACATGCCTTCTGCGATTGACTGGAAATCTCCCCGGCAGGTCCTGGAAATGTTGCGGACAGCCGCAGCCGGCTCCGGTAACTTTTTGCTCAATGTTGGACCCGCCCCGGATGGCGCCTTCCCTCAGGAAGCTATTGAGCGGCTTAAGGTGCTTGGCCGCTGGTTGAGCAAACACGGAGAAGCGGTGTACGGTGATGTGGACCGCATTGAGGGAAGACTGGAATGGATGCCGGCCGGCAACTGGACGCTGAAGGGTAACAACGCTTACTTCTGGTGCAGCCGCTGGGTTGGTCAGGAATTGGTCATAGGCGGTTTTCAGACAAAGGTGCAGCGTGTTTTCTGCTTAACCACTGGCCAACCGGTGAACTTCCGCCAGAGTGAGAAAAGACTACTTCTGTCCGGGCTGCCGGCCAGAAATCCTGATTCGGAAGCCGGTATTACTGTTTTCCGCCTGGAATTTAACCGGAAACCCCTGCAGAAACTTGGCCCCTGCTGCCAGGTGATTGACGGCTAAAGTTCAATCGTAAAGGGTGGTGCTGTTCCGGTAAGAAATCGGAAGGGGCACATTGGCTTTCGGTTTGGGAACAGAAGCAACATGGCCATCCAGGTAAAGAAGGTTAGTCGTGTCTGTGTGGAAGAAACCGACATCGCAGACCGGTCCGGTCACCTGAACCAGAGATGAGATTGAGCCACAGCCCAGGACTTTGCCCACCCGGCTTCTGTCCACCAGAATAAATGTTGAGGAAGGTTTTTTGATGTAACTCAGTTTCAGACACACCGCGGAAATGCTGGAATTCATAGCATAGGAAGTATCATACCCGCCGGCCGTCATCCCCCCTTTGACTGGAATGGAGGGACAGTAAAAAAATCTTTCTGACTGCCGTAACCACCACCGGGACTTTTCACCATCAAATAGGGCTTTAGAAATTCCACCCAGGAACCAACCGCGGAATCGTAGTTGTCCACGGAACGGCCATCGTAGTCTTCCGCATACATCATGTAAGCCAGGTGCAGTTGCCTCAGGTTGCTCATACATTTGGCCTGTCTGGCTTTCTCCCTTGCCCGGGAAAGCGCCG
>JAKPFT010000092.1 GCA_029551285.1 bacterium
ATGAAAAGAAAGGGAACAAACTGGCTCACTCAGAATGCTCCGGCACAGACAAGGACTACGCCGAAATCGGTCGCTCGGCGAACTCATTCGCCAGGTGGCGAATTCAGACACCGCCGAGTAAGGTATTGCGTCCCGGATGGACTTGTCCGGTCCGCTTACCGAGCGCTGCCGCTTTTCGTCTTGTCTTGTAACTGTGCCTTCGCAAATCGTTCGCCAGCTATTCCCTTCCTTTTTTGACGGTGTATGGAGGAAGGGAAATAAGAACTTTCAAAACCATTGACAGAAAAAAGAAAAGACTAAAAAACAACCTGAAACCTTTGACGGAACCAGGGGAAAAACCGAGGAGGGAGAATGGATTTCTCACAGGTCATAACTATTGCTGGCGCAGTGCTGGCTTTACTGTTCACGCGGTACCTGGTGTTTGTAATCATGAAGCAGAAGGAAGGCACACCGGAGATGGTGGAGATTGCTGAAGCGGTCAGGGTTGGCGCCCGGGCCTACCTGAAGCGGCAGTACGCGGGTGTCTCCATTTTTTTCGCCGTGGTCTTCCTTATTCTTCTGGTGCTGGCCCTGACCAGGACCAGTCAGGGTAATACCTTCCTGCCAATTTTTGTCCCTTTTGCTTTCCTCACCGGCGGTTTTTTCTCTGCTTTGAGCGGCTATATCGGAATGAGCGTGGCAACCCGTTCTTCGGCCCGGACCGCTTTTGCCGCCAGGACTTCCTTAAACGGTGCCCTGAAGATTGCTTTTTCAGCCGGTCTGGTCATGGGGCTGGTAGTTGTTGGTCTGGCCTTACTGGATATCAGCATCTGGTACAATCTCTTGAACTGGTACTATACCCGGGTGAGACCGCTTGACCTGGAAAGCCGGCTGCGGGAGATAACTTCCACCATGCTGTGTTTCGGGATGGGTGCCAGTTCTCAGGCTCTCTTTGCCAGGGTGGGCGGCGGTATCTATACCAAAGGTGCGGATGTCGGCGCTGACCTGGTGGGTAAGGTGGAAGCCGGTATTCCCGAAGATGACCCGCGCAACCCGGCAGTGATTGCCGATAATGTGGGCGATAATGTAGGCGACATTGCTGGTATGGGCGCGGACCTTTACGAATCCTACGCCGACTCCATCATTGCCACCATGGCGCTGGCTTTTGCCGCCGGTTTGAGTTTGCCCGGCATTTCTCTGCCGATGAGCCTGGCGACCATCGGCGTGGTAGCTTCGGTGCTGGGCTCTTTTCTGGTGAAGACCGGAGAAGAAGCCGAGCAGGCCAATCTTCTGCGAGCACTCCGGCGGGGCATCTATTCAGCCGCTCTTCTGGTGGCGATCGGCGGGTATTTTGCCGTCGTCAAACTCCTGGGATACCAGCACCTGGGTCTTTACGGGTCAATCTTGAGTGGTCTGGGCGCCGGGGTCATCATCGGGTTTTTCACGGAATTTTTCACCTCGGATTCCTACCGGCCAACCCGTTCCGTGGCTGAATCTGCTCCGACCGGCACCGCCACGCTGCTTTTATCCGGCCTTTCGGTGGGCATGCTTTCCACGGTGGCACCGGTTTTAACCGTGGTGGTAGCGATGATTCTGGCCTATGTTTTGCCAGGGGGTCTCCATAATCCGGCGATAGGACTTTATGGCATCGGTTTAGCCGGGGTGGGAATGCTGAGTACTCTGGGGATTACGCTGGCCACTGATTGTTATGGGCCGGTGGCTGACAACGCTGGTGGTAATGCCGAGATGAGCCACCAGGCACCGCTGGTCAGACAGCGGACAGACGCGCTGGATGCCCTGGGTAATACCACGGCCGCCACCGGGAAGGGTTTTGCCATCGGTTCCGCGGCCTTAACGGCCCTGGCTTTAATTGCCGCCTTCCGGGAACATGTGGCTCTTCTGGGCAAAGAAATCAATCTTTCGGTGATGAATGTGAACATGGTGGCTGGATTCTTTATCGGCGCGATGTTTCCCTTTTTCTTCTCTTCTATGGCTCTGCGCGCGGTTGGTCGGGCGGCCCAGCAGATCGTGGAGGAGGTCAGACGGCAGTTCCGGACGATCACCGGTCTCCTGGAAGGGAAAGTGAAACCCGACTATGCTGCGGCTGTGGATATCTGCACCAGAACCGCCCAGAAGGAAATGGTGGTGCCGTCAGTGCTGGCGATTGCTCTGCCCATCCTGGCTGGAATTTTTTTAGGAGTGGAAGCCATGTTAGGGGTGCAGATCGGCGCTCTCACGGCTGGTTTTGCCGTAGCGATTATGATGGCCAACAGCGGTGCTTCCTGGGACAACGCCAAAAAGTACATTGAAAAAGGTAATCTTGGTGGCAAGGGAACACCGGCCCACAAAGCCGCGGTCATCGGAGATACGGTGGGAGACCCATTCAAAGATACCGCCGGTCCATCTCTGAATATCCTTATTAAACTGCTGTCCATAGTTTCTATTGTCTTCGTGGGACTGGTGCTGCAAATTTCTTTTTTCCGGTGAAAGAAAATGCGGCCGAATATTTACACCCGTTCCCTGCGTTTTCACGCCAGAGTCAGAGGAAAGTTGGAAGTAGTCCCCCGGGTGCAGTTGAAAACTCAGGAAGACCTTTCCCTTGCTTACACGCCAGGCGTGGCTGAACCCTGCCGGAGGATTGCCCGGCAACCGGAAAGCATTTTCACTTACACCCGCAAATGGAACACGGTGGCGGTGGTTACCGATGGTAGCGCGGTGCTGGGTCTGGGAGATATTGGCGCGGCGGCCGCTCTGCCGGTGATGGAGGGAAAGGCTATCCTGTTTAAGGAGTTTGGAGGGGTTGACGCTATCCCCATCTGTATTGACAGCCGCGACGTCCAGGAGATTGTCAGAACGGTGTTGCTGATCTCGCCGGGTCTGGGCGGAATTAATCTGGAAGACATTTCCAGCCCCAGATGTTTTCAGATAGAAGAAGCCCTCAAAGAAAGGCTTAACATTCCAGTCTTCCACGACGACCAGCACGGAACTGCCGTGGTGGTGCTGGCCGGACTCCTGAACGCATTAGAACTGGTGGGCAAGAAGCTTTCTGAAGTGAGAATAGTTATCTGTGGCGCCGGGGCAGCCGGGATTGCCATTGTTCGTTTCCTGCACCAGGCCGGTGCCAGAAAGATGCTGCTGTGTGACCGGGAAGGTATTGTTTACCGCGACCGCGCCAGAAATATGAATCCGGCCAAAGAAGCGGTGGCTGACTTGCTGCTGAAGGAAGAGGGAACTCTAACTGATGCTTTGAAGGGGGCCGATGTTTTCATCGGTGTTTCCGCACCCGGGCTGGTGACTGAGGCGATGGTCCGGCAGATGAACCAGGAGGCGATTGTTTTTGCCATGTCCAACCCGGTACCGGAAATCATGCCGGAGCGGGCCAAAAGAGCGGGTGCGGTTGTGGTGGGGACCGGTCGCAGTGACCTGCCCAATCAGATTAATAACCTGCTGGCTTTCCCTGGCATCTTCCGGGGCGCGCTGGACGCGCGGGCTCCGGCGATCACTGAGGCCATGAAAAAAGCGGCCAGCGAGGCCATTGCCGGTTGTGTTCCGCGGCGCCGTCTGGCCCCTGACTTTATCATTCCCTCTGCCCTGGACAGGCGTGTTGGCCAGGCGGTGGCCAGGGCTGTCCGCCAGGCCGCTGCGAAGTAGTGATGAACTGTAACAGTTTGTTAAGGAGAATAGTCTGATGGGGCCGGCAGCAAAGAAAAACCGGGTAATGGTTTTGCGGAAAAACAGATATCTTTTCCCGGGAAAGTTCAGGGCTCTTCACTCACCGGCGGCCGGTTAGCTTCCAGATAGCTCTGTAAAATAATCTGCGCGGAAAGTTTGTCCCTGAGCCTTTTCCTTTTGTGACGACTTAAATCAGCCTGAAGAAGAATGTTCTCGGCCTCCCTGGTGGTTAACCGTTCGTCCCAGGGAACCAGAGGCAGTTTGAGGAACTTCTTCAACTCTTCAATGAAACTCAAGGTTTTCTCCGTCTGGGCGCTGAGGGAGCCATCCAGTCTTACCGGCAGACCGTAAACAATTTTCTCCGGAAGGTTTTCCTTAACCAGCCGCACCAGTTGTTCAAATTCCCGGCCATTTCTTTCCACTGTGGCCAGTCCCCTGGCCAGCGTGCCAGTTTCATCACTTACCGCTACCCCGATTCTTCTTTCGCCGATATCCAGGCAGAGGATTCTCATCAGTCTTCTCCAGGTCAGTTACTGGATAATTGCCCAGGCTACTTTTAGGGCGGCCTTCGTTGCCCGGACGTCGTGTACCCGGAAAAGCCGCGCGCCAGCAGCCAGAGCCAGCACCGCGGCAGCGAGAGAACCTTCCAGCCGTTTTTCCACCGGCAGGTCCAGAATGGCGCCAATAAAGGATTTTCTGGAAGCGCCAATCAACACCGGACGACCCGCCACCGCAAATTCTCCAGCGTGTTTTAAGATAGTGAGGTTATCCTGCAGCCGCTTGCCAAAACCTATTCCCGGGTCCAGAACAATCCTTTCCTGAGGCAAACCGGCCGCAACCAAACTTTCCATCATTTCCTTCAGAAAGGCCTTGATTTCAGCGACGACATCGTGGTAGAAAGGTGAGTGCTGCATGTTCGCGGGTGTACCCAGCATGTGCATGACGATAGCCCCTGCGCCTGCTTTCACCACCACCTCAGGCATCCGGGGGTCAAAGCGGAAACCTGAGATATCGTTGATGATACTGGCTCCAGCCGCCAGCGCCGCTTCTGCCACCCGGCTCTTGCAGGTATCACAGGAGATGGGAACTTTCACCTGTCCGGCTAATCTTTCAATGACCGGGATTACCCGCTTTAATTCCTCGGCCTCGCTGACCGGTTGACTGCCCGGCCGGCTTGATTCTCCGCCAATGTCAATGAGGTCGGCGCCTTCCTCTATCAGGGTGAGCGCTCTTTCCACAGCCTTGTCCGTTTCCCGGTAGCGTCCACCATCATAAAAGGAATCCGGAGTCACATTGACGATGCCCATGACCCACGGACGGTCAATCCTGAAGCACTGCTGCTTGATTTTCCAGACAGGTGCAGGTGACATTTATCGGTTTTTCAGCAGGGTCTTGCGGTAGTCTTCGGCTTCCAGATGGTCAATCCCCTCTATTTCTTCTGCGCTCAGATAGCGGGGTTTGCCGGCTACCAGGGCTGCCAGCAACATTCTGGCGCTTTCTTCCAGGACCCAGGAGCGAACAAAAGCCTCGTAAAGGGTACTGCCCAGGCAGACAGCCCCATGATTTTTCAGAGTGGCCACATTGGCTCTTTTGAGAGCAGCCACCACGGCCTTGCGAATGGCCTCGCCGGCCGGAATGACATAGTCAACCACAGGGATAGCGTGGCCCAGAATAGCCACGAAGTCAGGGAAAATGGGTCTGAGCGTTATCCCGCCACTGACCAGGCCGGTAGTGATGGCTGGATGGGTGTGGACGATGGCTCTGATATCAGTTCTGGCCAGATAAAGACCCAGGTGCATGGAAATCTCACAGGTCGGACGCCATTTTCCCTGGTAGTGTCCGGAAACCAGGTCAACCTTGACCCATTCTTCAGGCTTGATTTCATCCAGGGCAAAGCCACTGGGAGAAAGATAGACCCAGCGGCCATCTCTGACGCTGATATTGCCTCCCGGACCAGCCACCAGATTTTTCTCTACCAGCCGCTGTCCGGTCTTCGTTAACTGCTGTCTGATTTCTCTTTCTTTTTCTGTCGCCATGGTTTAACCTCTGGTCGCCCTGAGACGGACAAATCGGCGTTTTCCAACCCGGATTACCTGGCCATCTTCAGGTTTCAGCCTGACCATCGGGTCAGTCACCGGCTGGCCGTCTATTTCCACCGCCTTCTGGGTAATCAGCCTTCTGGCTTCAGAGTTTGAAGAAGCCAGACCGGTTTCCACCAGCAGTCGGGAGAGAGGCCATTCTTTTTCAGGAAGTGTAAATTCCGGGATATTTTCAGGAACTTCCTTCTGGCGAAAGACCCGGTCAAATTCTTCTTCTGCTTTTCTGGCTGTTTTCTCTCCAAAGTATTCCCTGACGATTTCCCTGGCCAGCCAGGCCTTGGCGGAACGTGGGTCGGTCTTGATTTTTTCCTGGTACTGTTGCGGGTCAAGGCTGGTCAACAGAGAGAAGTAATCGGCCATCACCTCGTCCACGATGGACATAATTTTCCCGTACATGTCTTCAGGGGTGGTTTCAATAGGGATATGATTGCCGTAGGTCTTGCTCATTTTCTGGACGCCATCGGTGCCCACCAGGATAGGCATGGTAATCACCACCTGCTTTTCCTGTCCCATGGCTTCCTGAATGGTCCGGCCAGCCAGCAGGTTGAACTTCTGTTCAGTGGCACCAATTTCCACGTCAGCCTTCAGCGCTACCGAGTCGTACCCCTGCAGTAAGGGGTAAAGGAACTCGTGAAAAAAAATCGGCTGGCCGGCCCGGTATCTGGTGGTGAAGTCCTCCCTTTCCAGAATCTGCGCGATGGTAAAGACTGAAGCCAGACGGATAATGTCCTCCAGTTTCAGCGCGGAGAGCCATTCTGAATTGTAGACAAACTTCGTCTTTTCCAGGTCCAGAATTTTGCCCACCTGTTCTTGATAGCGAACCATGTTTTTCTTAATCTCTTCCACGGTCAGCATCGGCCTGGTTTCTTTCCGGCCGGTGGGGTCGCCAATCCTGGCTGTGAAGTCGCCAATCAGAAAAAAAATAGTGTGGCCAAGGTCCTGAAATTCCTTCAACTTTCTGATGGGCACAGTATGTCCTAAGTGAATCTCAGGGCTGGTGGGGTCAATGCCGTACTTGACGCGCAGGGGCACTCCCTTTTTCAGTTTTGACCGCAGTTCCTCTTCTTCAATGATTTCTGCTGTCCGGCGCTTGATAATGCTTATCTGGCGTTCAACCTCGGTCACTGGTTTTCCTTTTTAACGGGGTGTGGCCTCCGGCAATCCGCCGTCCACCGGCAGGGTGGCTCCAGTGGTTGGCGTCTGCCGGGAGGCAAAAAAGAGCACCGCATTGGCCACTTCTTCAGCGGTAACACTGATTTTCAGCAGATTGCGCTGCCGGTAATACTCGCGCAGTCCGGCCTCATCCAGCCCCCGGGCCTTCATCCTTTCCGGACCGATTTGCTGCCACAGGCCGGAAGGTCTGGTCCTGTCGGAGAAAACAGCGTCAGGGGAAACCATGTTCACCCGAACATCCAGCCGGGCTAACTCCAGACTGGCAATCCGGGCCAGCTGGTGGCCGGCAGCCTTGGTGGCGCTGTAAGCGCCAAAGGAAGCGCCTGGAGCGAAAACATTCTTGGTAGAAATAAAAACGATGTCGCCACCGGTAGCCTGTTCTTCAAAATGTTTCGCCAGTTCCTTCAGAAGCAGCAATGTCCCCTCCACATTTACCTTTTCCAGACGCTGGAAATCAGTTAGGGTCATCTCCTTCAGGGATGCCACATGAGCGATGCCGGCGTTAATAACCGCGATGTCCAGCCGGCCAAAGTGTTTCCTGGCTGCGGCCACACCCCCGGCTACTGATTGTTCGCTGGTTACATCCAGCGGCCAGCCCATGATTCTTTCCCCGAAGTTTTCCCTTAATTGCCGGGTGAGTTCCTCCAGAGCCGCACCCGGCAGGTCGGTCAGGAAAACCCGGCTGTTGGACTGAAGTAGTTTGCGACAGATGGCTCCGCCGATGGCCCCGGCCGCACCGGTCACCAGACTCACCCGGTTTTTAAGGTCATAAAAGCAGGACGGTTCCGGTAGTTTTTCCATGGAGTGAGCCGCTTGCCGATCAGCGTTTGCTTCGCCTTTTTCTGGGTTTTCTCAGCCGTTCCTGATAGAACTGGTAAGCCTGTTGCGGCTTGAAATTTTTCTGGACCACCAGCCGCAGCGCCTGAATCATGGCTGAAGGGCTGGCCGCCTGAAAGATGTTTCTACCCATATCCACGCCGGCCGCGCCCTCCTGAAGGCCGCGGTAAGCCATGGTCAAAGCATCCAGTTCCGGTACTTTTTTCCCGCCAGCAATCACAATCGGTACCGGGCAGGAAGCCGTCACGGTTTCAAAGTCATCAGCCACGTAGTAGGTCTTCACCAGGGTCGCGCCCAGTTCGGCGCAGATGCGACAGGCCAGACGCAGATACTTAGCGTCTCTGGTGAGTTCCCGGCCCACCGCGGTCACCGCCAGGGTGGCCACACCGTAACGGCAGGCCATATCTGCCAGACGTGTCAGATTGTTCACCGTCTGGGTCTCGTACTCGCCCCCGATAAAGACCTGGACTGCCACTGCCGCCGCATTTAGCCGGAGAGCTTCTTCTATGTCCAGAGCCAGATGTTCATTGGAAAGTTCCTTCAGAATACTTGGTCCCCCACTGGCCCGCAGAACAATCCCCCCGCGGTAAGTCGGCGGAATTACCGAACGCAGAATACCCCGGGTGAGCATGAGGCTATCAGCCGATTTCAACAGAGGGACAATTGTAACATCCACTCTTTCCAGACCGGTGGTTGGTCCCTGAAAATAGCCGTGGTCAATGGCTAACATCAGGCTTCTTCCGGTACGCGGGTGGAAGATTCTGGAAAGACGGTTTTTAAGTCCCCAGTCGGTATTGTGGCACCCCTTAATAGGAAAAACCTGATTTTTCTGTGGCCGGTCAAGATAGAAGTTTTTTTCGGCTACAGTTTCCTGTTCTGGCATGCCTGCCTCCTTTGTGGCAATCAATATAATCCCTGACGGGATTACTTTCACAGGGGCTCTTGCCCCTCTGACGGTCGTTCCCTGTCACCGCGGGGGAAATCACATTATTTCCCCCCGTTGACCACCTAATCCACATCGGAATTCTTCAAATTCCAATGCATCAAGTTAAACTATTTTTGTTTTCCGGTCAAGCCCGTGTTGGCGCGAAATGATAATGTGGTTTTTGTGCAATGTGAAAATGTCCTTTTTTGCTACACTAAGGGGTGGCAAAGGAGCACATTATGGAGGAGATTATCCGTATGAGCAAAGAGGGGATAAGAAGGTCAGGGGTAATACAGGAGATTTTACAGAGACAGGTGAAGCCAGAAGAGGCGGTGGAGAGGTTATCGTTGTCAGTGCGGCAGGTATGAAGAACAATGAAGAAGGTGAGGTTACATGGGGGAATGGGGGTGACCCATGGGAATCGGGGTAAAATTTCACCGAGGAAATTCAGTGTAGGGTTGAAGGAACGGGTGACGGTGCTGGGGAATCTTAATGGGGAGATAAGAATCTGGGGAAATAACCGATTCCTAAAATTCCGGGAGGTTACTGGAGGATACCCTTTGGCAGATGAGACAGCAAAAAGTATCCCATAGAAAAACCATGCGAAGACCCTAAAGGCGGCCTACCGACTACCCCTGAAGAAAACAAGATGAAGCCATTCTTGCCCGGGTATATGCAACTGCCGGAAAATAAAAAGCGGACATTTTGCAGAAAACCGGACATTTTTACTTGGCGTTGACAGATCGGGTTTGCGCTGGTGGCAGGTTTGGTCTATAATGCGTCAGGTCTGCGTCACTGCCTTTTTCACCGGCAAGAAAAACAGAGAATAAGGACACAGAATAAAGACAGGGGGGATAATGTTGACCAGGTTTTTTAAACCAGAAAGTGTGGCTGTTATTGGCGCCGCCAGGGAATCTCACAAATTAGGCTACCGTATTCTGAAAAATGTCATTGAGGCTGGATTTCCGGGAAGAATCTATCCGGTTAATCCGAAGGCGCAGGAAGTGCTGGGCCTGAAGTGTTATCCAGATGTGCCTTCTCTCCCGGAGACTCCGGACCTGTCTGTGGTCGTCATTCCATCTGCTTTGGTGGTGGACACGGTCAGGCAACTGGGGGAAAGAGGGGCTGAGGCCGTAATCGTTATCAGCGCCGGATTTAAGGAGGCCGGGGAAGAGGGTCGGCGCCGGGAACAACTGCTGATTCAGGTCTGCCAGCAATACGGAATGCGGCTGATTGGTCCAAACTGCCTCGGGTTGATGGATACCGAATCCAAACTTAATGCTTCCTTTGCCTTTGACATGCCGTTGAAAGGCAGTATCGCCTTCATCTCTCAATCCGGGGCTCTGGGCACGGCTGTTCTGGACTGGTCGTTAAAAGAAGGGGTGGGTTTTTCCAAATTTATCAGCGTGGGCAATATGGCCGATGTTTCTGAGTGTGACTTGCTGGAAGAACTGGCTGATGATGCGGAAACTAATGTAATCCTGATTTACCTTGAAGGTCTGAAGGATGGCCGCCGTTTTCTGGATGTGGCGCGAAAGGTGACGGCGAAGAAGCCGGTGATTGTGGTTAAATCAGGCCGAACTTCAGCCGGTTTGAAGGCGGTTTCCTCTCACACTGGCAGTCTGGCTGGCTCGGATGCGGCTTTTGAAGCGGCCTTCAAGCAGGCCGGTGTCTTGCGGGCTGGCTCAGTTCAGGAACTTTTTGATTACTCCCTTGCTTTTGCCTATCAGCCAGGTATTCAGGGGGATAAAATTGCTATCGTTACCAATGCCGGCGGTCCCTCAGTGATGGCGGTGGATGCGGTGGAAAGGGCTGGCTTGAAACTGGCCGCGCTAACTGAGGAAACCAGGAAGAAACTGACCAGTTTTCTGCCCCCGGCCGCCAATACCCATAATCCCGTGGATGCCTTAGGAGATGTCCTGGCTCAGCCTTACGGTCAGGCACTGGAAATTGTCGCCGGTGACCCGGCCGTGAATGGAATAATAGCCATTCTCACGCCCCAGGTAGTGACCCAGCCCCTGGAATCAGCCCGGGAGGTGGTGCGTGTTGCCCGAAGTTCAGGTAAGCCGGTGGTGGCCTGCTTTATGGGTGGCCAGCGGATAGAAGAGTCGGTTAACTTTCTATCCAGCCAGAAGCTTCCTAACTATCCCTTTCCGGAAAGAGCCGTCATGGCCTTGCGCGGTCTTCACCTTTACCAGAAAAGGCTGACCAGGAAAGCCGGGCAACGACTCAAAGTGGCCGCTGACAGAAAAAAGGTGGAAACTATTTTTCAGAATGCTCTCAGTGAACATAGATTGACCCTCGGTGACCTTGAAGGCCGGCAGGTGCTTTCCGTCTATGGTCTTCCTGTAGTTCCCTCAGTGCTGACCACCAGCGCCAGCGAATGCGGCCAGGCTGCCAGGAAAATGGGTTTCCCGGTAGTTTTGAAACTGGTCTCTCCGGATATTCTTCACAAGACAGAAGCCGGCGGGGTTCGGCTGGGTATTACCACCAGCCAGCAGGCAGAAAAGGCTTATCAGGAGATGGTGGAAAAAGCCCGGGAATATCGGCCCGGGGCAAAAATTGTGGGTGTTCAGGTGCAAAAGCAACTGGAAAAAGCGGCGGAAGTAATCATCGGTGTCAACCAGGATGCCCAGTTTGGTCACCTGCTCATGTTTGGGCTGGGCGGGATACTGGTGGAACTGATGAAGGATGTTACCTTCCGGGTTATTCCGGTTGACGATACCGATGCGGAGGAGATGCTGGAGGAGGTAAAAGGGGCAGCGTTGTTGCGCGGCTTCAGAAATACTCCGGCGGCTGACACTGTGGCGGTGAAAGATGTTTTGCAGCGAGTTTCCTGCCTGGTGGAAGATTTTCCGATAATCAGCGAGATGGATATCAATCCTTTGATGGTCTTTGCCGAAGGGAAGGGGGCCCTGGCGGTAGATGTCAGGATAGTGCTGGCGCCTCCGAAAAATGGTTAACCCTGAATTTTTTCACGGGGTGCTGCCCGGAACCCTGAGCCGATTTACGGAGAAGCAACTGGAACGCTACAGTAGCCTGGGCGAGGCACGGCTGCTGCGGGCCAGATGCCTTTCCGGTGCCTTCCTGGGAGTAGCCAGCCAGTCCCGAAAAGTTGAAATTACCTTAG
This sequence comes from bacterium, assembly GCA_029551285.1. Classification (GTDB taxonomy): domain Bacteria; phylum Ratteibacteria; class UBA8468; order B48-G9; family DSTR01; genus JAMWDF01. Next base: position 11,816 of record JAKPFT010000092.1, read on the forward strand.
CGGTCAGGGGAAGAGCCCGGCAGAATCCTGACCTGGACTTAGAAGTTGACGGAGTACCTGTCAGGTCTATCCGTTTGAATCTGGACCAGGAGACCCAGCAGATAACCGTTGCTCTGGCTGAGTTTTCTGAGTCGCGGGAGCGAGAAATCAGGGTTTACCTTCCTGTGGCCCAGGAAGTGGAGGTAGCTGATTTTACGCCTGATGGGGAACCTTTGAAGAAACCGGGGAAGAAACTTCTCTGTCTGGGAGATTCCATTACTCAGGGTATGGATGCCACCAGTCCTGCCTGTACCTACCCGGTGGTTCTGGCCAGGCTTCTGGACGCGGAGTTGCTTAACCAGGGTGTTGGCGGACAGACCTTTGACGAACTCACGCTTGATGCCCGGCTCCCCTTTCCCGCAGATTTTGTGACTGTGGCCTACGGTGTTAACGACTGGTACCAGGGATTATTCCTGAAAGAGATAGAAGCGGCTGTTTGTGCCTACCTGAAAAAATTAAAGCAGATTTTTCCCCAGGCGTTCCTCGTGGTCATCACTCCCCTCTGGACCGTTCTGGAAAACCAGGTGAAAAATGCCGGTACCCTTCAGTCTGTGAGAGACCTCCTTATGGAGAAAACTCAGGCGGCTGGTTGTCTTCCGGTCAGCGGTCTGACCCTGGTGCCCCACGACCCATTTTATTTTGTGGATGGGCTCCACCCCAATGAAACAGGCCACCTTCTTTACGGGCTAAATCTTTACCGGCATCTGAAAAAGATGTGTCCGGCGACTGGAGGAAAAAAATGGCTGCGAAAAAGGTTCCGGTAATTGAAGCAAATTTCCCTGGCGGTAACATTCTTGTGGAAGACATTCGGGGCAACACTATCAGGCTGCGGCAGGATACCCGCGATACGGAAGGCTGGTGGTTCTACTGGTGTTTTCGCATCAGAAATGCGGCGGGGACTACGGTACATTTCAAATTTACCAACGGAGCGGTGCTCAGCAGCCGGGGGCCTGCTTTCAGTTACGATGGTCTTGCCTGGTCCTGGTTAAACCGGGATGAGGCCAGGGGTACTGCCTTTACCTTTTCCTTTCCAGCGACAGCCGGAGAAGTTTACTTCAGCATGGGTATGCCTTACCTGGAAAGAAACCTGAAATTTTTCTTGGATAAGAACAGGAAATCTCCGTTTCTCCGGCTGGAAACGCTGTGCCTTTCCCGCCACGGGAGAAAGGTGGAATGTCTTTATGCCGGCTGCCTTGACCGCCAGCCGCAGGTCAGGGTTCTGCTGGTCGCCAGACACCATGCCTGTGAGATGATGGCCAGTTACGTTATGGAAGGAGTGATGCGGTATCTTCTTTCCCGAAGCGAGCTGGCCGGGTGGCTCCGGGAAAATGTGGAGTTTATGTTTATTCCGTTTGTGGACAAGGATGGGGTAGAAGAAGGCGATTCCGGGAAGAACCGCCGTCCCCGGGACCACAACCGGGACTACAGCGGTCAGAGTATCTACCCCGAGGTGAAAACCATCCGGGAATTTGTCCCGGAATGGTCTGGGGAAAAACTGAAGTTTGCGCTGGACCTGCACTGTCCGATGCTGCGTGGCCCCAGGGACGAGAAAATCTTTCAGGTTGGTTCCCGTTATCCCCGGGTCTGGCAGGAACAACGGAAGTTCGGGCTGATCTTGAAGAAGTGTTCAGCCGGTAGCCTTCCCTATTCTCCCGCCTTTGACATTCCTTTCTGGGTGGGCTGGAACAGTCCCCAGAATTATCGCGGGGGCGAATCCTTCTGCGCCTGGGCCGGCCGCATACCAGGTATTCTCTATGCTGGCAGTTTAGAGGTAGCCTACGCCACCGCTGACGGAGCTGAAGTCAACCAGAAAACAGCCACCCTCTTCGGGCAGAGGCTGGGCCGGGCTATCGCGGAATACCTGAAGAATTCCCTGTGAACACCAGGGGCTTGACAGAAAAAAGGCTTTCTGGTCTCATACTCTTTGACAGGAGGGGTGGTATGACCCAGAAAAAGGGTGGTTGCGGCTTCACTTTAATTGAACTTTTAGTGGTGGTGGCCATTATTGCGATTCTGGCCGCAATGCTTCTTCCGGCTCTTTCCAGAGCCAGGGAGAAGGCGCGGACGGCCAGATGCTTGAGCAACCTGAAACAGATTGGTCTGGCAGTGTTAATGTATGTCCAGGATAATGATGACCGGTTTCCGACTTCCTGCAACCAGACTGTTTATGGCAATCTGTGGTGGATGACCCTTTTACAGCCATACATCTATAAAAAAGGCGGCTACTATCAGCGGTACGACGTTTACCGGTGTCCCACCCACAGTATCTACCGGAGTGCTTTAAGCGGCAGTTATGTCTCCAGTTACGATATCAACTCCCTTGTCTGTCCCTGGGTCCGCACTGATGGCACCGTAACCAATGCCAGCAAGTGCGCATTCAAACTTTCCCGGGTGCCGAAACCTTCCCTTACTTTATTGCTGATTGATTCCAAATCAGGTTACGGCGAAATCAGTTATGCCCAGCGCACTGATCCCACCTTTCAGTACTGCCTGGTGGATTACCGGCACCTGAATGCGGCCAATGTTCTTTTTGTGGATGGCCACACGGAAACCAGACCAAGTCCTATTAAGGGGAATATGCCCAATATCATCATTGAGCCGTTGACCGGCAAGTGATTTTGCTCATACTCAGGAGATTCGGGTGTTTTCTAACAACTTCTCTCAGGCTCACCGCTCTGGCGGTGGGGATGCCGGGAAAACTCCTGGTCTCACTGAAATGGCGGTTCCTGACGGCCGAGACTTCGTTTCCAAGACCTGACCGGTTACTGAACATTCTGTCTGACCGATAATCCGGTTTTTGAGGTGCTACTGCAGGAGGAAAAATGTCAGGTAAAAAAAAGGGCCAGGCTACACTCCTGGTCGGAACAGCGGAAGTGGATATTACGCCACCGGTGGGCACGGCTCTGGCTGGCGGACTGAAGCCCAGACCTTCTCTCGGGGTAGAGGACCCGCTCTATGTTAAGGCCATTGTTCTGGAGTCAGGCGGCCAAAAGTTGGCCTGCGTGATTTTTGACCTGGTGGCTCTTTCCCGAAAGGAGGGAGACCTCGGTGTGGCTTTAGCCTGCCAGCGAACCGGTATTCCTGAAGAAAACATCGTCTGGGCAGCCACCCATACTCATACCGGTCCTTATACCATGAAACTTCTGTACCAGGATAACCTGGTGGTCAACCAAGCCTACCTGGCCGGTTTACCGGAGAAGATGGCCCAGGCAGTGGCTCTGGCTGATAAAGGAAAGGTCCCGGCCAGGTTCTGCCGGCAGCGGAGTTTCCATCCAGGCCTGGTCCATAACCGCAGGGTAACTCTGAAAAACGGCCAGGCCATCAACACCTGGAATCTTCCTCAGGTGCCTTCTGAAATACAGGCCGTCGGTTCTTCCGGGCCAACTGACCCGGAGATTGGTCTTCTCTCTTTTGAAGACGAGGCAGGTAACCTTCTGGCCGTGATGTTTCATTACACCCTGCATACCAACACCAACTTTGGTCCCAGGTTCAGTGCTGACTATCCCGCGGTCGTCGCGGCCAGACTGCGGGAACGGTTCGGCCCTGAGGTGGTGACCCTGTTTTTACCCGGTGCCTGCGGTGACATCAACACTCCTGGACCAAGACACCGGGCTGTGGGAGATGGCCTGGCTGAAAGAATAATCCCGGCCTTAGAAAATCGTCAGCCAAAAGATGGACCGGTGGCTCTGGCGTCTCTTAAGCAGGAAGTGGTAGTCCCCAGACGGGACTTTACAGTTGACCAGGAAAAAAGGATTGCCACTTCAGGCTGGCCGGCTGAGGTCTGGCAAATTTTTCGGGATGAAGTGGAGGCTTTGCGTCGGGAAGGCAAAAAAGAAGACAGGACAGTTCTTCAGGCCTGGCGAATTGGTGATGTGGCTTTTGCTTCGTTGCCCGGGGAACTCTTTGTGGAATGGGGCCTGAAAATCAAAAAAGAGAGTCCTTTCCCCTGGACCTATCCGGTGGAACTGGGCGGAGATTACCTGGGTTATCTGGTTACTGAGAGAGCCTGGCAGGAGGGCGGTTATGAGGCCTTGATTGCCAGAAGTGCCAGGCCCTCGGTGGAAGGTGTGGCAATGTTAGTGGAAACTGTTCTGAAGATGTTACACCATCTTCACCAGGAGAAACCATGAAAAAGTGGAAGGTGGGTATCGTTGGGCTTTCCCGGGGCAGGGGCTTTGTCAATCTGTTTGCCGCGCACCCTGAGGTAACGGTGGTGGCTATCTGTGACCTTGAGCAGGAGAAATTAGCCACGGTAGGTGATGCCTTTAAACTGCCTGACCGGGCACGCTTCTCCCGGTTTGATGACTTTGTTAATGCGGAGATGGATATTGTGGTGGTGGCTACTCCCATTCCCTGCCACGCGCAGCAGTCCATCAGGTCGCTGGAAGCCGGGAAACATGTCCTGTGCGAGCAGACCGTGGCTTATACGATTGAAGAATGCCAGCAGGTTGTGGCCGCGGTGAAAAGAACCGGCAGGAAATACATGATGGCGGAAAACTATTGCTACTTTCACTATGTCCGGGAATGGAAAAAAGTGATTGACGCCGGCCATCTGGGAGAGATTTATTACGCGGAAGGTGAATACATTCACGATATCTTACCCCTCTTAGTCAATGAGCAAACAGGACAATTTTACTGGCGCCACGAGCGGCCGCCGATCTGGTACTGTGCCCATACCCTTGGTCCGTTACTGCTGCTGATGAACGACCGGATTGTAAAAGGTTGCGGGGTAACCAGCGGTTTTAAGTCCTTTCCCCAGTACAAAGAGCACCCTGGTTTTCTTGACTTTGAATTAGGTTTGTTCCAGACAGAGAAAGGTTCCATCGTCAAAATTCTGCGCAGCCAGGTCCCGGCCAGTCCGCATTTTGTCTGGTATTCTCTTTACGGAACTAAGGGACACCTGGAGAACCGTCGGGTGAGGGGAGAAGGTTTTATCTATCTCCGGGACAAGTCCGGGAAAGATGGTGAGCCTTTTACCAGTGAGACCGTTGACCCTGAGGCACCACCGGAAGCCAAAAGCGGTGGCCATGGCACCTCAGAGTATTACCTCATCAGAGACTTTCTCTCAGCCATTGAGAATGATACTAACCCACCGATAGATGTCTTCCGGGCGACGGAGTGGACGATACCCGGTCTCATTGCCCACCAGTCAGCCATGGAAGACGGCAGGTGGCTGGAGGTACCGCGGCTGGGATAGCCCATGTTAGTGGCTGGCATTGATATCGGCACTTCGGCGGTCAAGGCCGGGCTTTTTGACCTTTCCGGGAGGCAACTGGCCGGTGCTTACCAGGAATACTGCCTGGAGAGTTCTCAGCCTGACCGGGTAGAGGTAGACCCGGAGATTTACTGGGAAAAGGCCAGGGAAGCGTTAATGGCTCTTCTCCGCAGCGGTACCTCTCCTGCAGAAGTGGCAGCTATCGGCATCACCAGCCAGGGAGAAACGCTGATTACTCTTGACCAGACCGGCAAGCCGACAGGAAAGGCCATCGTCTGGCTGGATACCCGGGCAATAGAGCAGGCCAGAGAAATCCAGGCTCGGTTTGGCCTGGACCGGATTTACCGGGTGACCGGACAGAATGAAGTCTGTCCGGGTTACACTGCCTGCCTGATACGCTGGTTGAAAGAGCACCAACCGGAAAGATTTTCTCAAACAGACAAATTCCTTCTGGTAACCGATTACCTTGTCTATAAACTCACGGGCGTGGTCGCTTCCAGCAAGGGTCTTTATCCGTCAACCCTGTACTACGATGTTGGCCAGGAGCGCTGGTGGCCGGAGATGCTGGAATTTCTTGAGGTGCAGACCAGGCAGTTACCGGTCCTGCTTGATGCCGGAACGGCTGCGGGAAGACTGAGCAACCGGCAACTACCTTTTTCACCGAACACCCTTGTCTGTCCGGCTCCAATTGACCAGGTTACGGCAGCCCTGGGTTCGGGCAATCTTCAATCAGGTACCGCCAGTGAAGCCACCGGCACGGCGCTGGCGCTGTGTGCGGTAAGTAGCCGGCCTGTCTTTGACAGGAAGAAAAGGTTTGGTTTCTTTCCCCATGCGGTCACAGGCAGATACCTGGCCATGCCCTGGGCACCAGCCTCAGGCAGTATCCTGAGCTGGTTCAAGAACCAGTTCTTTACCGGAAGGAATTATCAGGAACTGACGGAAGAAGCGTCCAGGGTAGCACCAGGATGCGACGGGCTGATACTTCTGCCCCATTTCTGCGGTATGGTCTGTCCGGAAAAACTTACCGCAGCCCGGGGCGTCTTCTGGGGGCTTACTCTGCAGCATCAGCGGCCACACTTTATCCGGGCAATTATGGAAGCCGTTGCCTACTTACTCCGGGATTACCTGAACCTTCTTGAAGAAAACGGGATTGTCATAGAAAAAATTATCTCCCTGGGTGGCGCCAGCAAAAATCCCTTCTGGTGTCAAATCAAAGCCGATGTCTGCGGGAAAATGGTGGCCAGTTGCTTTCTGGAGGAAGCAGGCTGTCTGGGAGCAGCCATGGTGGCGGCAACGGCTGCCGGCGTTTTTCCTGACTGCGAAACGGCTTGCCTGGCGATGGCCAGAACCGGTCAGGTTTATCACCCTGACCCGGCCAGGACAGCCGTTTATCAGGAACTTTACCGGAACTACCGAAAACTCAATGAAGGGGCCAGGCCGCTTTTCCTGGAGGTAAATCATGGATGAGAAGGTTACGGCTGGATTTGTCGGTTTCGGTGAGGTCAACTCTCCCCGGGACCTGATTGAAAGCAAGTGCGAGCAGGCTGTCCGGATAGTGGAATCTCTGGGTATTACTGTAAAAAAGACGGCTCCGGTGGCTGACGACCCAGAAGGGAAACAGTCCAGCCGGGCCATCACGGAACTGAAAAAGTTTGACTTTGACTTTCTCATTGCCTGTGTGGCTGGCTGGATTCCCTCCTGGGCGGTGGTGCAAACCCTGGTGCCCTTCAAAGAGAGGCCGGTCCTCCTCTGGGGAACTTCCGGAGATAACCTTCAGGGACGGCTGGTTACCACCGCGGCTCAGGCTGGAACCACTGCCCTGAGGAAGGTTCTTAAAGAGATGAAGTTCCGGTTTAAGTTTGTGGTGAACCGGCTTGACCTGCCTGCGCCTGCCGGAGAAATTCTATCTTTTGCCAGAGCCTGCCGGGCTGTGAAAGGGTTGAAGGGCGCAACCATTGGCCTGGCCGGTTACCGGGACATGCGCTTGTACGGGACAGGTTATGACCCGGTCAGCCTGAAAGAAAAGTTTGGCCTGGAGGTGGAACACTTTGACCTTCTGGAACTGTACCAGTTGATGGACAAAGTTACGGAAAAGCAGGTGAAACCCTGGCTGGAGTATCTGGAGAAAAACTGGGTTTTCACGAAGAAACCCCAGCAAAAAACCATAAAGCAGACGATTAAACTTTTCCTGGCTTTCAAACGGAAGGTGGAAGAAAGAAACTACGCTGGCCTTTCCTACTCTGATGTTGATGGGATAAAAAAACTGATGGGTTTTGCGCCAGCCGGCGCGCTGACATTGCTTCACGATACCATGACTCTGTGCACCATTCCTGAAAACGATACTCCTGGTTTGCTCACCCAGCTGGCTGCCTGGCACCTCACTGGCCAGCTACCGGCTTATCTGGAGTTTTACGAGTTTACGGAAAAAGGGGCGCTGATGGGTGTGCCGGACTATGTCCCTGGAGCCGTCGTGGAGGGTAAAATTAAGGTGATGCCGACCTCTTTCGGTCAGTTCGGAGAAGGGTTGCTCAATGTTTCCCGGTTGAAGACCGGCCGGGTCACCTTAGTCAGGTTAGACAGGACAGAAAACGACTACAGTCTCCACCTAATCACCGGCACGGCTAAAACTGCCAGGGCCTGGGAAGAGGCCGGCTGGGCGCCACCGGCCCCGCAGCTTCCCGGTCTGGAGATTGATTTTGACACCGAGACTTCCGCCTTTCTGCAGCATGTTCTTGGCCAGCACTACATCCTGAGTTATGGACAGTGGCACCGGGAATACCAGGATTTCTGTCACCTCACCGAGACCCGGTTTCTTTAACAAACGGAAGAAAAAGGTTAACAGTGCAGTTACCGGGGGAACGAATGAGCCGCTGGAGAAAAAGGGCAGGCTGGATGTTTATCCCGGGCTTGATTTTTGGTCTAACCATAGAGGCTCAGGCTGCAGAGGAACTTACCAGATTGCTGCCAGAGCCAGGCTACCGGGTCATCCTGCGGGGGACCTGCGGAAAACTTGACAGCGGGCTGGACATTGATTTTGATGGAAGTTCTGGTAAGAGCCGGTTCAGCCTGCGGGCCGTAAGTATTCTGAAGAGATTGCCCCATCACTCCCGGGAGGAAGCGCCTCAACTGGCAGAATTTTCTCAGATTTTTCCTGAAGGTATGACTGATGCCGGTCTTTCCCTAATTTTGACAGGCAGCCCTGGTCTGGCAGCCACAGCCATCCGCAGGATTTACTTTATCCGGCCGGATATTATTTTCTATTCCGGAGAAGACCTGGAGAAAGTTAGGGCCAGCTGGGCCAGTTACCCGGCGGCTTCCCGGCACCGCTTTAGCCTCAGTTTAGTGAGGCAGCAAGAAAGGCTTGAACTGTGGATAGATGGACACTACTTCGGCTCTCTTGGCGGTCGCAACTGGTCACAAGTCCTGGTGAAACAAATCGGGGCGTGTGAACTGGAGCCGGTGCTGGCTGATAAGGATAGCGAGACGGAGAAATACCTTCCCCTGGACCTGAGTGTTCACCGGCAGTCAGGAACGAAAAAGGTTCTGGAAAACGTGGTGGCCCCTGGATGGCAGAAAATTTTTAGGGTGCCTTTCCTGGTGGTTTCTCCGGATAACTATCTGGACACAGGCTGCGCCAGATGGCTGGATATGGCTGTTGATTCTGACCGTTTTTACGACCCGTATTACCGGAGGAGAAACTGGGACAACCTTCCTGAAACCATTATCCGGAGTATTCCCCGGCGCTACTACCGGAAACTCTATCTTCTGGCCGCCGTGGACCCGGAAGGAAGTCCGGAGATGGCGGTACGGGTGGCCAGGTACCGGCAAACCAGTGATGGCGCTGGTGGCACCCAGGCTGACGTTAACCTCAGAATTGACCCGGTTTCTCCGGAGAACTGCCGGGTGACCCGAATCGGGCAGCTTAAGGTGGCCTCAGGTAACCAGGTGCAGAGTTTACCGTTTTATCTGGTGGAGATTCCTTTGAGCAGCCTGGGGGAACTGGTTGATTACCTTCACGGCCAGGACCTTCATCCCCGGGAGGAACCGGCTGACTTTTTCTATCTGGAATTCACCCGAAAGTTAGAAGTACGGGTGAAGACCAACTGGGGAGTATTTGAGAAGAAGCCGCTCGGGGCTAAGTGTGGCGTCTATGTTTTCGGGGCAACACTGGAGAAGATTCCAGTAGAGATATTTGTGGGTTCAGAAGAACCGGGCAATGTTTTCTACCAGCACCAGAACCCGGCCCTGACCGTGGAAATAAAAAATCTGACTCAGTCTGAATTACCCCTGGTAATGACCGGGAGCTTCACCAATTTCTTTGGTCAGCAGAAGCGCATTATTAGAAGAATTACCGCGGCTGCAGGGAAAGAAGGAAGGTTTTCAGTGAGCCTGGCCGGTTTTGAACCAGGCTGGTACCACGCCGAATTTTCCTTTTCTGACAGGAGAGGTGACCTGCTCTGGAAGCAACCGCTGAATTTAGCGATTCTGCCTCCAGACACCAGGAAGGCAACCTTTCATGACCAGCCTCACTATGGCACCTGGTGGTTTGGTGGCCGGCATTACACCAGCCACCAGCCGGATAAGGTTTTGACCTTAATCAACAGGATGGGCTTCCGTCACATCGGTCCGGAATTGCCCGCAGAACTCAGCCGGGAAAAACTGGAGAGTTATGGTATTACGCCGTCCATGATGGGCTGGGGTCACCTTCAGCGGCTGGTAAAGAATCCGGAAGAACTGGAAAAGGCGGTGCGTTCCTTCGTGGAAAAATGGCCCAATACCGAGGCGGCGATGATTTTCCACGAGACTGGAGGTTTGCCCCTGGGTATTGGTTTACCGCCAGAACTATTAGGGGAAAAACCGCCTGTTTTTGAAGGGCCGGCCCTGGAACGAAGGAATCAACTGATAGAGCAAATTAAATTGGTTTCTGGTATCATCCGCCGGGTTGCCCCGCAGATGAAAATTATCCTGGGCAACGGAGCAACCAACTTCAATGTCCACTGGCTCAGGGAGAAACTTCCGCGGGCTTACTGGGACATGTTAGGGATGGAGATGGCGATGCAGTCCCTGGCGCCAGAAGGCCAGCCCCAGGGCGGGAACCTTCAGGCTTACTGGATTGCCGAACAGATGAAGAAGATTTACGGGTACGAAGAGATGCCGGTGAGTTCCTGTTTTGAACACTGTTACCGTTCCACTGGTCCCGGCGCGTTCACCCTGAAGCGGCAGGCTGACTGGTATACCAGGGATGTGCTCCACATGCTGGCTTACCGGTTACCTTACATTAACCTGAGCGGTATCTCTGAAATAAACTCGTCCTACTTCACCAGTCGCTGGGGAATGACCGCTTTGACGGCCAGGGCACCCCTTTTGTGGCCCAAGCCAGCCTACGTTGCCCTGGCAACCCTTACCCGGGTGCTGGACCTGGCGAAATATCAGCGGTACCTTGATACCGGTTCCCACAGTCTCTACTGCCTGGAGTTTAGCCATGGTAACCGATATGTCTACGCTTGCTGGGTTACCCGGGGAGAATACCAGGCTGACATCCTTTTTGAAAAAGGCAGCGGCCAGTATCAGTTGATTGACCTGATGGGGAGAGGTTTTACGAGAAAACATCAGGGTAAAGCCAGTCTTACCTTTACCGAGTCAGCCACCTACCTGGTTACGGAAACGAAGATTGCCTCGGTAAGACCGGTGAAGCCTATCCATCCACCGCTGCCGCTGGTGGAAAAACAGGTGGTGGCAAGATTGATTACTCCTGAGAACTGGAAGATGAAGGAAGGCCGAACTGAAGAACTGGAAAAATGGTGCCCTTACCAGCCAGTGGTGAAAGGCTCCTTCATTCTGGAGCAGACTCAGGAGGGTTTAAAACTTACGCTCCAGCCTGACGGAAAAGTTCCGGAGATTGTGGGTCAGTATGTCACGTTGGAACTGGATGGAGAACCGTTGCCTATCCCGGGAAAACCGGAGGCCATTGGCCTGTGGGTAAACGGCCAGGCTAACTCGGCCAGGATAATCTTTGAGGTTATTGATGCTGATGGTAGAAGGTGGACTTCCCTCGGCTGGGAAGAAGAACCTTATTCCTGGGACATGTCTGATTGGGAGGGAGAAACCAGTGTCAACTTTGATGGCTGGTGTTTTATCTCCTTGCCGCTGCCCTTACACTACGGCAGCATTTACTATAAACCTGGTTTCCGGCACTGGCGGTGCCTGGGAAACAACAGCAAGGAAAATCAGCTGAAGTTTCCGCTGAGGCTGAAGAGGATTCATGTCATCATGCGGGAAAAACTGGTTTATGTTAACCGGATGCAGCCAGCCAGGTCTTTGAGTGTGCAACTTCGGGACCTGACCGTGGGCAGGAAAAATGGTCAATGAGTTTTCCCCTTTTCTGCCAGAAGCGGTAAGATAGGTCAAACGGACAAGGAGGTGTCAGATGGCCAGGTTAGTCAATGGCCGCCGATTGCCTACCAGGGTTCTTCCACCAGTCCCGTGTCGATTAATATATTGTGGGAGTAATTATGGGAAAGAAAACAGCCGCAGTGCTTCTGACTTTTTTCCTCTCCGGTTATCTTTTCGCGGAAACAGGGTTGAGGTTTGACCTGAACGTGAAAAAAATTCAGGAAGAAGCCGCTAAACTTGGCCCTGACTCACCCTGGAAAAACCAGTCCTTTCTGTGTTACGTGGTGCCGGCCTTAAGCCCCATAAGACGGCTGCCTGATTGTCTGCCTCCTGACGGCAGGATTGATGACCGGTTAATTCTGGTGGGTGCCAGGGGTGAGTTTGTTCCCGGTTCTTTTATGCTAACTCCCTGGCAGAAGGTAGCCAGGCTGGAAGTGAAAGTTTCTCCGCTAATCAGAGTTTCTCCGGACGGCCCGAAGGCTATTATCCCCACGGAAAATATAGACATCCGGGTGGTGAAGGTCTGGTGGCAGACCGGTACCGGCTGGGGCAGTTACTTTGGCGACCCTACCAGACGGCAATTGATTCCCGAGTTGTTGGTTCATGATGAGAACTTAATCAGGGTTGACCTAAATAAGAGAGAAAACTATCTCCGGGTGGACTATCCAGAAGGTTCGCAGTATCTCTGGGTCAGTGCTCCACCAGAGGTAGATGATGGCAGGTTTGACCATCATCGGGAACCGGTGGCTGATAGTCCTGTTTTGTTGCCGGTGCAACTTCTTCCTGGAGAAAACAAACAGTTCTGGGTGACCATCAAGGTCCCGGAAAAAATAGTCTCAGGGATTTATCAGGGAAAACTCAACCTGATTGCCGAGGGAGCAGATTCCGGAACCATCCAGATTCAGTTGAAGGTGCTTCCGTTCAACCTGCCGGAACCCAGGACTTACTATGACCTGCAGAAGCCCTTTTATTCCTTTATGTACAACGACTGCAGTCTTTACACTCACCTGGAAGCCACCGCTGGTGACTGGAACCTGGCGGAGCAGAAACTTCGGGCGGAACTGAAAAACATGCGGGAGCATAACCTTTACCAGTACTTGCAACGCAGTATCCGGCTCTTTGATGACCGGAACAAGAAAATTTTTATCCGGAATCTAAAACTGGTAAAGGAGGCTGGTTTTCTTCCCCCGCTTTTTGATGCCTTCGTTTCCTCCGGTAGTTTCTGGTTTCCTCCGGAGACGACCGAGACCTACCAGAAGTATCTCCAGGATGCAACTGAAGCCCTGAAACTTATTGAAAAAATTTTAGGCCACCGGGAGGTTTACTTTTTTGGCTACGACGAACCTGGCCGGAAAACCCTCTTAGCAGAAAGACAGGGCTGGAAAGATTTAACCCGGCTTGGCGCCAGAATCTACAGCACCGGCAGGACCAAATCGCATTTCCCCCTGGTGGGCTATGCCGAACACTTTGTCAACTGTCCGGAAAATAATCGGGAAAGTGCGGAAAAGTGGCATCTTTTAGGCCACAGGATTGCCAGTTATGCCTGCCCCCATACTGGACCGGAAAATCCGGACCTGGTCCGGCGGAGGCACGGATTGGTTCTTTACAAAGCCAACTTTGACGGCACCGGAAACTACAAGTACTACGACCAGCACAAAATCTGGAATGATTTTGCCAGTACCCAGTTCCGGGGCTTTAATATGGTTTACCCGACCAGAACCGGTGTGATTGATACCATCCAGTGGGAGGGTTTCCGGGCCGGGATTGACGACATCCGTTATGCTACGCTCCTGAAAAGTCTGGCGGAAAAGGCGATGGTTTCGGGCAAGGTGGAGGCTGTTTACACGGCGAAGAAGGCCTTAACCTGGCTGGAAATCATGGAGGAGGAAAAAGCGGATTTAGACTGGGTGCGGCTGGAAATGGTGGAATACATTTTAAGACTCAGGAAACTTGCAGGAGAGAAGGAATGAAACTGACCCAAAGAATTCTTCTGCTGGTCTGGTTGCTGGTGGCCACAATGCTTCAGGCTCAGACCTTTTCGGAACTGCAGCGCTCGGCCGAAATTAGTTTCCGAAAAAAGGAATACTTCCAGGCTAAAACGGCGGCTCTCCAGGCCAGGGAGAAAGCCCGGACCGAGGAAGAGAAAAATGCTGCTACCCTGCTTCTGGCCGGAATTCTGTCAGCCATGGGCGAAAAACAGGAAGCCAGGCAGGAGTATCAGAAAATTCTGACTTCTCCGGCCAGCAGTGCCTTCCAGCAGGCTGAAGCCCTGACCGGACTGGCCAGGTTGCTGCTGAGCGAGAAAGACTTTGACCAGGCCAGAGGAAAACTGGCGAAGATTTTCAATCTGGCGGTGGATGAGAAAATCAAAAACCGGGCGCTGACAGATTATTTGTCCACCTGGGTGGAGATTTCGGATATGGCCGGTCTGAAGGAAGCAGTTTCCAGACTGGTGGAAGAGAAACAGGAGAGCTGGCCTGGTTATCGGATACATTTGCTGAGTGAGGCAGGACGCCTTTTAAGTTCCTGGCGCGACTGGACGGTCAGGGATTACAGGACCAGCCGGGAGTATTACCGGAAAATTCTGACTCTGCCTGAAGTTTCCCCGGCCACTATCTTTAATACCCGGTTGAGTATCGCTAAGACCTATTCGGCAGAAGGTAACCCGGCGGCAGCGAGAAAAGTCCTGACGGAAATTCTCTCCAGTAAGTCCCTCAGTATGACAGAGAAAACCACAGTTTTCCGGGAAATTGCGAAAACTTACACTGCGGAAAAAGACTATAACAGCGCCAGGGCCGTCCTTGAGGCAGCGCTCAGAGCAGAAGACCTTCCAGAAACCACCGTCGGCAGCATCCTGACGGAAATTGCCGCGACCTACCGCAGTCAGGAAAAGTTAGAAGAGATGGCCAGGATAGTTAACCGGCTGGTCAGCCTGGAAGCCGCCTCTGACCGGGATAAAATCCAGCAACTGTTTTCCCTGGGGGATCTCTACCTTAAAAAGAGAAACTATCCCGGAGCCAGGGAGAGTTACGGCCAGGTTCTCCAGATAAAAAAAGCCACCTCTGGCGACAGAGGGGAGGCGTTGAGCAAACTTTCCCAGAGTTGTTTGTTGGCCAGAGAGATAGCCACGGCCAGAGGTTACCTGGAGCAGATGCGGGAAGTTCCTGGCTTGAGTGAAGAACAGAGGTTGCTGGTCAGCCTGAGGATTGCCGGGACATACGGAGCCGAAGGTAACATTGGCTGGATGAAGCAGGAAATGGCTGCAGCCGAAAAAGAAAGCAAAAATCTCTCCCTGCCTCAGACCATTAACGCTTACTGGAAGGTTAGTCAGTTTTTCCTGACCTCCAGTGACTACCCGGTGGTGGAAGAATTTCTGGCTAAGGTTAACTCCCTCGGTTCAGGCAGCAGGAAGGAATATCTCTGTCGGTATGTGAGCCGGGCGCCAGTAGGTGTAGGCGGGTGGTTTCAGTCTGACCTGGTGAAGGATAAGAGCAATCGGGAAGCGAGGTTTTACAGTTACAACATCAAGGATGCTGCCGCTCTGCTGGTCGCTGATGTTACTGCCCAGCGGCCTTTCGCCGGCGAAAACACTGGAGAGAAGGTAGGAGAAACGGCTTTCTATATGGCCTGTGACCGCGAAGGCTGGCACATTTTTGTCCAGGCGGATGAGCCCCGGATTGAGCAGATTGTCCTGGAGAATGGTCGCGGGGCCAGCAGTTTGGAGATGTTTTTCATGCCAGGAGAGAATAAGGACTTTTACTACCAGTGGATTATCAATCTGGCGACCGGAGAAACCAATGTTTACAACTACCACAGCAGCCACCGTTACTTCCACGCTTTAAAAAATGCTCCGGGAAACTTACAGGTACAAAGTGCGGTTTTACCCACTGGCTGGGGCAGTGTAATTTTCATTCCCTGGGAAGTGTTGTATGACTGTTTGCCCTTTGTGGAAGGAAATGATTCCACCTGGCGGTTTTCCATGCAGCGGTGGGACCCGGCTGGCAGTGTTACCTGGGGTGGCCGGGTGCATGAGACCGGTCGCTGGGGTCTGATTAAGTGGGAGCAACCCTCAGAGCAGGAAAAACTCTCTATTCTGAAACGTTTGATCAGACGGGCCTGGAACAGATACACTGCCACAAGGGATGCTGCGGTGGATTACTGGAGCTGTCCAGAACGCGGGGATAGAGACTTTTACCTCTCCTGCCTGAAGCCAGCGGTAGAACTAATGGATGCTGCCGGGAAGGAACTGGCCAGCCTTGATGACTGGAACAAGGAGAAAATTGTAGATTTTTATCAGAAAGTTGTTCCAACCTGGATGGAGTTCAATTATCAGGTGGAAGAGTTAAGGAAACAGTATCTTTTGAAGAAGTGTTTTTCGGAAAAATAGGAGGTGGCCAATGGTCAGAAAAAATTTCTGTTTGGGCCAGTGTGGCTTCACCCTGATTGAACTGCTGGTGGTGGTGGCGATTATTGCGATTTTAGCTGCAATGTTGCTACCGGTCCTGGGGAAAGCAAGAGAGAAAGCCAGAACAGCCCTGTGTCAGAGCAACCTGAAGCAGTTAGGTATTGCTATTTTCATGTATGTCCAGGACTTCAATGGATATTTCCCAATCTCCTTAAACCTGTCGGTTCCAGAGAATCAATGGTGGCCGGATTTACTCAAGCCATACATTTACACAAAATATTGCTATGGTGGAGGTGGCACAGCTACCAAACGACCTCACCAGCAGATCTTTCGCTGTCCTACAAAAAGTCCGTACCATAAAATAGAAACTGGTACTGTATGGCTTCTGCCAAGTTATGCGCCGAACAGGAGCATTTTTGCTCAGGTTTCTACGACCGGGGTAGTTTCATACATGTTGACTAACGATAGGTTAAGTTGTAAAATACCCGACATGGAAATAAGATTACACAGAAATGCAACCACGACAATAGCGATAAGGCAAGCGATAAAG
>JAKPFT010000096.1 GCA_029551285.1 bacterium
GCGTTCGGTAAGCGGACCGGATAAGTCCATCCGGGACGCTATACCTTGCTCGGCGGTGTCTGAGCCCACGGGTAGTGGGCGAGTTCGCCGAGCAGCCGATTTCGGCGTAGTCCTTGTCTGTGCCGGAGCACCCTGAGTGAGCCAGTCTGTTCCCTTTCTTTTCATTACTCTTTTATTCCTTTTTTGGTTCTGCCTTTCCTTATCTCTCCTCTCTCCGCCATTACCGCCCCACTGTGTCAAAAAAGGAAGGGGACAGCTGGCGAACGATTTGCGAAGGCACAGTTACAAGACAAGACGAAAAGCGCACGCGTTCGGTAAGCGGACCGGGCAATTCCATCCGGGACGCAATACCTTACTCGGCGGTGTCTGAGCTCGCCAGATGGCGAGCGAGTTCGCCGAGCGACCGATTTCGGCGTAGTCCTTGTCTGTGCCGGAGCACCTTGAGTGAGCCAGTTCGTTCCCTTTCTTTTCATTCCTCTTTCATTACTTTTTTGACACTACCCCTTCCCGGCCCTCGCTGTCTGTACGGCCGGTCAATTTTTTCATCCGCTGCCTTACTTCCCGGACAAGACTGGTGTAGTTTTCCGCAGCCACCGAAGACCGGGCATAATCAAAAATGGCTTTCCCGAAAGAGGGGGACTCGCGCAGACGGCTACAGGTCCTCACTTCGGTCTGAAAAAGCAGGTCCTTAAATCTCTCCTTCAGGAGTTGAAGGCTTTCCTCGGTCAGCCGCAACCGATAGTCCACCATGTTCGGTAGAATACCGAGAATTTCCAGATGGGGATTAAGTTTGCGGCGCAGTTGCTCTAATGTTTCCAGAAGATGGGAAAGTCCTTCCAGAGAAAGGTAATCGCACAGGACCGGTACGATAACGCCCTGGCTGGCACACAGGCCGTTCACCGTCAGCAGCGAAAGGGAAGGCGGACAATCTATAAGCAGAAAATCAAATCCAGACAGAACTTCCTGATACCGCTGGAGGGCTCGTCTCAAGAAAAACTGGCTTTTCGGTTGGCCGGCCATCTCCAGTTCTGCGTGGGCTAAGTCCGGCGTGGCTGGAATCACTGATAAGTCGCCCAGATAACTATCCACCATAACCTCTTCCAGCCGGACCTGTCCCAGAAGAAACTCAGCGGTGGTAGGTTGCTCCGGTTGCACCCGGAGACCAAGACTCACCGTCGCGTTGCCCTGCGGGTCAAGGTCAATCACCAGCACCCGTTGATTGGCTCTCACCAGACCCGCCGCGACATTAACGCAGACGGTAGTCTTTCCGGTGCCACCTTTCTGGTTGGCCAGGGCAAGGGTAAACATGGCAAGCCATCTTACCATAAAAACGGTTTTCCAGCAAGGCGCTTATGCGGCTTTCTCCAGCAGCGTCAGGGCATTCTCCCCCAGGATTCTGTTTTCTAACTCAGCCGGGAGGCCTAACCTTCGGAAAAGGGCCAGGCAAGCCGCCTGGTCAGCCCAGGGAGAGTCAGTCCCGAAAAGGAGATACTCTGGCGGATGGCTGGTGATGAGCCGCCGGCTCCGGTCCAGTCCCAGATACTCCAGGGAAAAAGAAATCTCCATATAAACTGGTCGGCCCAGCAGGTGGCGCTCCACTTCCTCCCAATCTTCCCAGGCACCGAGATGGGTGGTGACCAGCATCAACTCCGGTATGGCGTTGAGAATCCGGGAAATCCTGGCCGGGTCAGCCTTTCTGATTCTGGGGAAGGCAAAGTCAAAACCGGTGTGAAGGACTAAAATCAGCCTCTCCTGGGCCATCACCTCGTACATCGGGAAAAGTCGCTCCTGGTCCACTTCAAAATTCTGGTAGTAAGGATGCATCTTGACACCAAGAAAACCAGCCTTTCTGATAGCCCTCAGATGGGGTTCCCAGTCAGGGTCGTCCGGGTGCAGGGAAGGAAAGGGAATAATCTGGTGACTCTTAATCTGGCCGGACCATTTCAGAATGGATTCAAACTGGGCTGGTTTGGTGGCAATGGAACAGAGCACGCTGCGGCTGATGCCACAACGTGCCATGGACGAAAGCAGCGAAGAAACTTTTCCGTCCAGATAGTAGGGGACATTGCCTTCTTCGGCCAGCGCCTTCATCGCCCTTTCCGCCAGCGCATCAGGAAAGGCGTGCGTGTGAAAGTCAATAATCTCCATCTGCCTACCGCTCAAGAAAATGCTGGAAAAGGTGCCAGGCAATAATGGTGTGGCCAAGCAGGGTGGGATGAACTGCATCTGGCGCCAGTTGTTCCGCCTCAAAAAACTGCAGTTGCTGCCGGAAAATATCCTGAAGCTTCACCAGGTTCGCGTCAAACTCCTGGCTTATCTTTGCCACCACTTCCTGATAAGGCTGAAGGTCTTTCAAAACTTCCTGGCGCCAGCCTTCGGTGGTTTGTGTGGTTACATAGAAAGGCTCCAGAAGCACCAGCCGACAACGAGGCAATTTCTCCCGGGTGAGGGTTAAAACTTCCCGGTAACGGCGCCTGAAGTTTTCCACGGTGTGTTCTGACCAGCCATCTGCCTTTCGCAGCACCCGGTGAAGGTCGTTAATCCCGATGAGGATGGTCACCCAGTCTGGCTGATGGTAGAGCACATCGTCAGCCCAGCGCATCTGAAGTTCTGCCAGCGTTTGACCGCCAATGCCCTTGTTAATGATACTCCTCTGGTTGCCAGGAAAAGCAGCCTGAAGGAGGTGATGAAAAAGACGCACATAGCCGTTGCCCAGCGGACCAGATTCCCCTCTTCTTCCGCAATCAGTAATGCTGTCGCCGATACAAACTATCACCTGACCCTCTTTCAGTTTCATCTTTATCCTTTCGTTCCGGAAGAAACCTTTCCACGATGGCTTTTACTATACTCTTTCATCAACGGTTGTCAAGACACAGCCGGACTGGTAGTATAATAAGCCACAGAACTATGATTCATCCAGCAAATCTGAGCCCCTTTAAACAGCCAGGGTTCCCGAAAGGGGTTTTCCGGCTTGAGTATCGCAGTGTTTTTGACGGCCAGGCTGACTGGGCGCTGCTTCAGCCCCGGGGTAGTGACTGGCTGGTGAAACTTCATGGCCACGGCGCCACCGGCGCACAGATATATCAGCGGGAAGACCTGCGGAGAAACTGGCTGCCAAAATTTCTGGAGGCTGGCTACAGTCTTTTTTCCCCTAACCTGAGAGGCAACGCCTGGATGGCACCGGCCGCCGTGGCTGACCTGAAAGGGCTCCTGGATTACCTGCGGGAACAGTGGAATGCCAGAAGGTTTTTCTTTTACAGCGGCTCCATGGGCGGCACCGGCAATCTCATCTATGCTGTCCTTCATCCGGAAGATGTCACCTCCCTGGTCGCCCTCTGTCCGGCAACAGACATAGCCAGTTATTACCGGTGGTGCCGGAAACAGTCAGCCCCGGCCGTCCTGGCTGAAATTGCCACGGCCATTGAAACTTCCTACGGAGGGTCCCCGGAAAAACAGCTGCAGACTTACCAGAAACATTCCGTCATCGCCAACGCTTCCCGGTTAACCATGCCTGTCTTTCTCGGCCACGGGGAATGTGATGCTATCATCCCGGTGGAACAGTCCCGGCAACTGAAACAACTCCTGATGGGTAAGGACAACTTCCGATTTCTGGAGATTACCGGTGGCGATCACGATTCCCCCCTGGCGCTGGAAGAACCTTTTCTCTGGATGGAAAAACAAAGAAATGGCTGAGTACCGACTGATTGCCCTGGACCTGGACGGAACATTGCTTGACGACCGGGGCAACATCCCTGAGGCAAACAGGCAGGCGCTTTACCAGCGTTATCAGCAGGGAATTATTATTGCTCTGGCTTCCGGCCGCATGACCGACTGTATTGTACCCTTTGCTGAGATTCTGGGTTTTGACTGTGCCATCATTGCCTATAACGGCGCCATGGTGAAAGCGCGGGCAGCGGAGAAAAGGCAGATCATCTTCCACCAGCCGCTGCCAGCAGTTTACGCGGATTACCTGGTGGACTACTGCCGGGAAAACCACTTTCACCTTAACTATTATCTTAAGGATGTTCTCTATGCCCGGGACGAGGAAGGATTGAAAAAGTACGCCGAACTTTATTCCCGGCAGACAGGAGCAGTTTTCCACTTTGTCCCTGACCTGGCCATCTTCCGGGGCAAGCAACCAACAAAACTCATCCTGATTACTGATGTCCGCCACCAAAACTCCTTCCGGACCAGAGACTACCAGTACCAGTTTTTCCAGCAGAAACTTTCTGGCCAGGTAAATCTTTTCCGCACCAACCCGGAATATCTGGAATTTTTGAAGGTCGGCGTGGACAAGGGACTGGGGCTACTCAGGCTGGCCAGTTTTTACGGGATTGACCGTGAGGCCATTCTGTCTTTTGGCGATGGGGAAAATGACGCGGAAATGCTGGCGGCAGCCGGCACCGGCGTGGCGCTGGCCAATGCCGGAGAAAAGGCTAAACAGGCCGCTGACCTCGTGCTGGACTGGACCAACAACCAGGCGGCAATAGCCAGGTTTCTGGAAACATCACTCTGAGACAGTTTCAGACCTCAGACAATAACTGCCTGGGGAAGATGTTGTCCAGATTAAGAAGGCAGGCCGGGTCCACCATCTTCTTAATTGCTGCCATCTCCCGAACACCTTTTTCGCCAAACATCAACTGAAGCCACCCGTGTTTAATCTTGCCAATCCCGTGTTCCGCGGCGATCGTGCCTCCCCGGGAAACGGCTCTTTCGGCACAGGCCCGGTAAAGCCGGTAGGCTCTTTCCTTTTCTTCCGGTGTCCGCGGGAAAAAATTGAAGTGCAGGTGGTTCTCGCCGATATGACCAAAGAGGATGGTTTGCATCTTCTCCTGCGCCATGATTTCCCGGTAGAACCGGTACTGGCCGGGAAAGGCTGCTTCCGGGACCGCAATGTCTGCCGCCACCTTAACTATTCCCAGTTTGCGAAAGAAACTGTTGACGTTTTCCGGCAACCGGTGGCGGAAGTCAATCAACCGCTGGTAGTTTTTGGCATCATCCCCGATAAAGGTTTCTACCGCGCCGAATCTTTCGGTAAGCTCCACCCATCTTTCCAGCTGGCTTTCCGAAGACTCGGCTTCCACATAAAGGGCAAAGGTTCCTTCCGGAATCTCCGGAAAATCGGCCTGTAAAAACTTCAGCGAGCCGGGACAAAAGTATTCCAGACTGTAGGTAGTCAACTTCTGGTCATTCTTAATCAGACTTACCAGTTCCAGAACCCGGGTGTCGTCTGGCAGAAAAATTACCATAATAAAGCGTTCTGGCAACTGCTCAATCAAAGAGACAGAGACCTCGGTGATGATGCTTAAGGTACCTTCAGAGCCGATAATCAAATCAATGGCGTCCATTCCTGGCCAGGCGTAGTAGCCGGCGGTACACTTAATCTGCGGGGTGCGGTAGGAGGGCAACGGCACCTGCAGCCGGCCCAGGGGAATGAGTCCATCTCTCTCAAAACCTTCTCCCCGTCTCAGCTCAATAACTTCACCACCGGTCAAGACCATCCGCAGGCGCTGGACATACTTCCGGGTTGAGCCAAAACGAAAACTGTACTCGCCGGAAGCATTGGTGGAAACGTTGCCACCGATAAAGGCGCTGCGTTCCGTGGGAAACGGTGGATAAAACAAACCCTGTTTTTCCAGTACCTTTAAGAAATCGCTGATGACCACGCCAGCCTGCAAGTCAGCCCTTTTTCCTTCAGGGTCAATGGTGATAATCCGGTTAAGCTTTTCCAGGGAAATAATCGCGCCATCTTTCGCCACCCGGCCGCCCACCGTCCCGGTGCCTCCGCCGGAGACAGTCAGCGGCGTCTTTTCCCGTACACACTCCTTCACCACCTGGATAATCTCTGTCTCGTCTTCCGGGATGTAAAGCCTCTCTGCTTCAGACTCCCGGAAATTGGAGGCATCCTCCAGGTAAGAGAGGATTTCCTGTCGGCCCTGTTTGACAATCATCAGGTCTCTTCCTCAGGCGGGAGGGGCTGGCCAGACTTGCTCAGGAGCCAGCGCGGTCTTTTAATAAACGGGCCTCCTTTGAAAGTCTGCTCAACGACCCCCTGCTTTTCCAGATAGTTAAAACAACTGCGCATGCAGCCCCGGGAACCGCCGATGCCAAGTCCACCCTGGCCCCAGAACTGAATGTAGTGATGGCCCTCAATGATGTATCCGGAAGGAAACTCCGCACTTTTTCGCCAGCGACCGGTGGACATCGGCCAGCAGAACTTGTAGGCGCATTCTTCAGTGATTTTCTGCTCCAGCACATCAAAACTGTATCCCGGCATGGCTGCGGGGATGAAGGGGGAAACCCGCGGGTCTCCGCCGTGGTACATCAGGGTGCATTTTCCCAGGTCCACATCAGCCCAGCGGTAGGTCTTGTCCTCTATCTTGATTTCCACGTACCTGCCTTCCCTGATATGCGGTATTGCACCCGGACAACCCCTGACGCAGGCCATATCCAGTTTACAGATAGAATTTGGCTCCACCAGCGGGTCAGGTTCCAGTTCCAGATCCGTCAAAATTGCGGCCAGCCTTTGCCTGGGTCCAAACTTCTTCGTGAGAAAAACCTTGGACCAGCCGATCTCCCCTATCCCGGCCGCCACCGCCGCAATCCGGATAGCCAGGTTCACCTCTGGCGCTGGCTGACCCGGCCGTAAGGGAGCAACATCCGGCGGATTTTTCTCATTGGTTATCCCTGAGTAGAGCGGACAGGCTTCATAACCAAAATTTTCTATGTAACAGGCGGTTTCATACAGAGGCAACTGCAGGAAGTAGGTGTTCAGAAGTCCGGAATAGTCAAAATAGGAATAGCTGGGCCAGTAAGTGCCTTCTTCAATCCCGCGCCAGCCGCCCCGGACGATACGCCGTCCCACCACGATGACCGACCGGACTTCCGGAAAGATACTGGCCGGATGCATGCGGACAGGTGCCTCCTTGAATCTTTCAATGTTAGCCACCCCGAAAAGGTCCAGGCCGCGGGATAAAGCGTATTCTTTAATCTGCTGTTTGGTTGGTTTCACCATGGTTTCCCCTTTTCCTTAAATTTTAAACAGGTCCACGGTTTGCTCCACCACCCAGACCGGCCGCTGCCGGAAAGATAGCTGAAACTGATTTTTTATGCGGCCAGAGCGTTCCAGGCTGTCCAGACAGTTCCGGCAACAGACTGCAGCTAACCGGTCAGGCTTGCCCGCCGGGTGGTAAGGATTAGCCATCGCCCCATTTTTGCACTCCGAGCATCTTCTATAGTCGGTCTGCGCCACCACCATGTTTTTCCCGCAGATGGTGATCACCTTCTCACCTTTGATGGCGCCCAGAGGACAGAATACCTGGCACTGGCCTGGCCCGGGACAGATTCTCTCCATCCTTAAACCATCTGGTTTCAGTGGGGCATCAGTCAGAATCATCTGAAATCTCTGTCTGGGACCAAACTCCGGGGTCAGAAAAAAACCGCAGTAGCCAATCTCTCCCAGGCCTGCCCGGCAGGCGGCATCGTCAAAATCCAGCATGACATTGGGTGCTGGAGTATCTGGCTTGACCCTTACGCCCATCGGCGGGACCTCAGGCGGCAGGTTCGGCAGGGGCACGGCTTCCCAGCCATTATCTTCAAGGTATTCCGCTACCTGAAAGGTGGTCAGCGCCAGAAACCGCTCAGACAGCCAGGATTGTCCGAAAGCAAGGTAGTTGTAGAAGTTGGTACCCTCCTCCACCCCGCGCAATGTGCCCCGGGTAATGCGCCGACCCAGCAAAATTACGGTTTTTGTCTCCGGAAAAATGGCCTGCGGATCTTTTTCCTGGGGCAAGTCCTTAAACCGGTCAATACCGGCTATCCCGATGAGGTCCGCACCGGCTTCTCTGGCGAATTCCTTCAGTCTCAAATCGTCCACGGTTCCTCCCTCTCTGTTACACGAAAAATGTTCTAATTACCACGGGCCCACTGCACACAGTTTAACAACAGTTTGAGGGCTTCACCCTGAACCACTTCTTCTACATTCCGCGGTCCCAGGCCAAGATTGGGCGCCACCAGCACTACCCGGCCCCGACCAAAAGAACCTGCCACCACCGCGGCCGAGCGGTTGTCATCCCGCGTGAACACCACCTGCCCTTTTTCTCCAGTGATGATGTCCGGCATATCAAAGAGAACCTTAATCTCACCACGAATTCCCGCGGCTACCGGATGGTCTGGCTCAGCCACTTTCAGAGAAACATACCTGATGGTCATCGGTCCCACACCGCCGGCAAAAGAATTAAGGTAACTATCCCCCTGACCTGTTCCCCGGCCTATTTCCGGAAAAGGCGGCTCCTTCGCCCATACCCGGCGCCAGCCGATGGCTTCGTTCATTAACAGTAGCCCGCCACCTTTTTCCACAAAAACTCGTAACCACGCCCGGACCCGGTCTTCCGGCTCGTGAAAACCATAGACGCAGGGAATAATCAGGACCTTCAGTTTTCCTGAGGTTGCCTCATCCAGGCTGTTCACATACCTGACCTGGTCCTCGTATCCGTTTTCTTCCAGAGCCAGTTTCACTCCTTCATAACCCAGGATGGCTTTGCTCCTATCCGTAGTTGGCCGGAAATAAACACCCACAGAAACTGAAGCGTCCTGACCGGAAAAGACCAACCGGGTAGCGGCCATCACCACCCCCAGAAAAAGGAGCCGGCCATATTTTCCCATCGTTTCTGCCTTCTTTCAGGGAGCACCAGGACCAACCTACCAGCCAGGTCTAAACGCCGAAAACCGGAACCGTTCCTTTTTCACAGGAAGAATGACTGTACGCCCGGCAATGGTTCTGGTTTTATTCTGCTGTCTTAAATGTCGCAGCAGTATCTCAGTTGCTTCCCAGCCGATTTCCCTGGCTGGCTGATGCAGAAAGGTAATGGTATAACGACCAGGCGCTAAAAGGGAAGGCCGGTCAAAGGCTATGATTTTGGGCCACTTCTTACCCCGACTGAACCGGTTGACCACAGCCACCAGGTCCACCGTGGTACTTTCGTTTGCAGAGACAAAACCATCCACGCGGTGGCTCACCAGATGACGAAGCCTTTCCTGGTAGTCCGGGGTGGACTTTTCCAGAATATATTCCTTCCGGACAGGACGGCCATATTCCATCAGGGCCTCCCGGTAGCCAGCCAGTCTCTCCGCGCTGTTGCTCGCCTTAAGGTAATGACAGAGAAAGATAATTTCCTTGCAGCCGGCTTCAATCAAAAAAGAGGTTGCTTCCCGCGCAGCCGAAATGTTGTCGGTTTTGACCACATCAGCGGCCAGACCAGGGATACTGGTGGCCGCCAGAACAAAGGGTATCCTGCCTTTCACCAGCAGTTGACGGTACGGCGCTGCGGAGGATTTATGTCCGGGGCAAGCCAGAACACCGGCCACGCGGCGTTCCACAAACATCTCCAGGTATGACCTTTCCCTTTCTGGCTGGCCGTCGTAGTTACCTAAAACCAGGTGGTAGCCGTGCTTCCGGCAGCAGTCTTCAGCGCCCCTGATGATGCCAGCATAGACGGAAAGGGTCACTGAAGGCACCAACACCCCGATGGCGTGGTTAGCCCGCCTTAAGTGGTAAAGCCGGCGCCGGAATTCGGCTGAGGTCTTATCCTCAGGGTCAGTAATAAAGGTCCCCCGACCGGGTATCCTCAGCAGAAAACCGTCAGCCGTGAGCATCTCCAGCGCCTTCCGCAAAGTCTCCCGGCTGATGTGAAATTGTCTGGCTAACCCTGGCTCAGGAGTGAGTTTGTCACCTACCTTCAGCCGGCCACAGGAAATCTGCTGCCGCAGCTTTTTCTCCACGGCCAGGTAACTGGGAAGAAGTGATTTCCTCATAGGAATATTTTCATTTACCGATGGCTGGCCGTCAAGTCTGGCATTCTTGCAGGTAAGCCCGGGGAAAAGAACCGGTAACGGAGAGACTGATTACTGAGAGACTTTTTCAGGGAGTTGTCCGGCTTACTTCAATTTCAGGATATGCTGGATGATGCCGGTGCGGATTTCGTCCAGGTTTCCGTATTCCACATCAATGTTTTCCAGATACTTTTCCGCTTCAGCGGCCTCTTTCTTTTTTTCTCCGGTTTTCTTAACCCGGGCGATGAGTTTTTCCAGCGTGGTGACATAACGCAGGTCATCAATCCCTTCCCGGTAGCCTTCCCACTGGATGGTGTCAATAATTCCATCCACCGTGCGATAAACCAAATTTTGTTGACCGTCCCCGCCCAGGCCGGTTTTACCGGAGGCCGCCTCCATCCAGCCAGAATCCAGCGAGTACCAGACCTCCACCACACCGTCACAGCCGGTCTTCCACAGCAGCAGCCCGTGATTGCGGCGGGACAAATCAGAATCTTCCCGACCGCCGGTGGGATTCCAGGTAGGCCAGACCCTGGTACCTTTGGAATGCCACTTCTCTACTTCTTTCTTGTTAATACCGTTTTCACACAGGAAAACGTCGGTGATTCCGCCCACCAGTTCAAACCCCTGGCTCCCAATTTGCATGCTGTTGGTGAATTTTGCCCCGGCCTGGTGCACAATCTCAAAGACCGGAAGCCACGCCTCTAATTCCTTTCCGTCCCGTTCATCCGCCAGGTGGAAATACACCTCTTTCATTCCATAAGACCGGGCAATCTCAATGTATTCGGCCAATTCCTTAAGAAACTTTTCCCTGGTTTCCGGAGAAATTTCCATCCTGGTGAGCCCTTTGTGGGAGAAAATTCCCAGCCCCCGGTGTACCACATGGGTTGCTCCGAAAAAGATTTTATCAGCCTGCGGGGCCAGCTCATTCCGAATACGCAGGGTTCTTTCCAGCATTTCCTTGTGGAAAACCGGGCCCAGGAAGTCGCGGCCGGCCCCGTCATCCAGCCCGGCCAGTGGCACGGAAATGCCATGCGCCACCTGGTCTTTCAGTTCGCTCCGGTATCTTCTTTCAATCAACTCATAACCTGAGGGGTAAAGTTTTCCCTGGTTGTAGAGGGAAGGGACTCCCAGGTCAGAGTAGGAACTAAAAACACTGGTGGAGCAGTAAGGGGCTGAAAGTGTGATGGGCAAAACCTCAAGCCG
The DNA here is from genome assembly GCA_029551285.1 of bacterium. Lineage (GTDB taxonomy): Bacteria > Ratteibacteria > UBA8468 > B48-G9 > DSTR01 > JAMWDF01. The sequence goes on from JAKPFT010000096.1 coordinate 11,038, forward strand.
GAGCGTTATTTCGCCCAGTAAGCGGTTGTCTGATACCAGACTGATTTTACCGCTATAGCGTCCGGGTTTCGCGTCCTCCGGCACTTTTACTGTCACCCAGAATTGTTTGTTGGTCCGGGCTGGAATTTGCACAGGCTTTAAGGTCTCGCTGTCATTGGCCACCCACACCGGATAGTCCTCAGGTAAAGGAGCACTTCTTAAGACAGGTTTTGGCCATTCGGGGTCATCCAGACAGAGATACTTCGGTCCCTGCGGCAGGTTGAATTTGATGCGGCTTAACTTCTTCTGGTGGTCCACCTGAATCAAGTTCTCATCGTTCAACAGTAATTCCGGCATCAGAGCCCGACCACCTTCGGAAAGCGCATCCTGATACCAGCATTTCACTACTTTGATATCCATAGCTTCGGGACTAATTTTGCCAGCCGGGCCAGAAAGCGCGGCCGGCCGAATTTCTAAGTTCTTGATATCTGCCAGAGCCCTGACGACAAAACTAACAGGTTCATACTCACCCCGGCAGGCCCTGAGACTTAGCTGGCCGGTAATCTTTCCCGGCACCAGCACCATGTCCGGGAGAACCCAGTCAGCCGGAGTGATAGTGGTATCTACCGCATAAATGATGCACTTTTGCCGGTTAACCTGCCGGGTTGTTTCCGACCGGGAAAGATGCCTGATGTTAGTTAGGTAGCGATTTTTCAAATTGTTATAAAAGGCCTCCAGTTTCTCGTAGGTGGCTGCGGTAAGCCATCCTTTCTCCCTTGCTTCCTTAACAGCCGGCATGGTTCTCACATCATTTTCCTTAAGTTTTTTCTCCAGTTCTGTTTTAAGTTTTTCCGCCTCGCCGGAAAGTCTTGTCAGTCCGGCCAGTTCTCTTTCCGCACTAATTAGAATTTTTTCCCACTCATCTATCTTTTTGTTTGTTTTTTCCGCAAATTTCGCCCATTTTTTTTCTGCGTATTTCTTAAATTCTTCTTTATCAGGGACTTCACCCTCAATCCTTAAGTCATCAACATAAACCACCATTCTTCGGTCTACTGCGCCGGTATCCCGGGTGAATAGTTGGAGAAAGATGCGCGGCACATAGACAGATACATTGCAGGGTCCTGTGCAGGGTCCTGTCGCGGGCTCCACCGCCCAGAACTGATAGGGAAAAAGTTTGCGGGCCAGGGCCTTCGCCCGGTCAGGAATATCCGCGTAAATCTCTGTCCAGCCTGGGTACTTGGTCCCCCAGACGAAACTGCGGGCACCTGATGCCTCCATCATACAGGGCCAGAAGGAAAAGTCCACCCCCAGGATCGCGCGGCTTCTTGTCGGACATTCCTCAATCCAGATCATGCCGGAGAACTTCAGGTTGTCCAGAACCGGAATATTATTCAACGGAATCGCCAGGTCATATCGGCCACCTTCAGTCAGAGTTACATCCAGTTTATAGGAGTGTTTTCCGGAAAAAGCCTTTTCTTCTGTAATTCCCTTAAAATGCACGGTTGACTTGCCTCTTTCCGAGACAAATTGCCAGGGGTCAGTCCCTTTTTCAAAATCTTCGTGGTAGAAAAAACCGTTCGTCTTCAAATCTGACTGGGCCTTTCCTTGCCCGGCCAGACAAACTACGATACCAGTTAGAATTACCAGCGTATGCCAGCGCCTCATAACCCCCTCGCTTTTTTAGTCCTGGCTATTACTTGCTGAATTTCCCGGAAGTATCCTTCCATCTCTCCCACTTGCGCCGGGGGGATAAACCCGCAACTTTCTGCGGTGATAATCCTTCTTCTGACGTGAGGCAATTTTTCTCTTATATCCTGAACGGCTTCATCTCCCTTGAGGTCACCCAGCCCGGCTAAAACCTTTTCCAGGTCTGACAGCCGTTTCTCCCAGGCATTAATTTGCTCTTTAATCCGGGCTCTGGCAGGCTCCCATTTCTTTTCTACTTCCGCCAGGTATTTTTCCACCGGCACTGACTCGCCTTCAATTTTTATCTCATCAAGGTAAAGAACAAAACGGCCGTCGCCTTTTTCCGGCATCTCCAGGTAAAGACAGAGACCGTTCAGATACCACCCCATATTTTCTTCTGTAACCCCCCAGGCCAGAACCGGCAGTTTCGACCTGAGCAGTTCTCGGCCCATCGCCAGGATGTCGCCTTCCACTAACTTCCACTGCCCGCCAGTCGGGCCAAAAGCAGGAGCAAGGTTGTTCAGACCGTCCCAGGCCGGGAAATCAGGAATAATCCCGTATCCTGGCACCAACCGCACCCGGCCATTGGTCGGCTCAGCCACCAGCAACTTCGCGGAATAGCGCAGGCTGGCTCCAGGGAAAATTTTTACCGGTAGCCACCAGTAAGTGTAACTGCCTTCCTTCACCGTGACCTGCAGTTTGAAGGAACCCTTCCCCGAAAAAGATTTCTCTCTGGTTAACCCTTTGAAGTCTACCCGGTACTGGCTACTGCTGGTCCGCCACAACTGAACCGGGTCATGTCCCCTTTCAAAATCCTGGTAGAAAACCACCCGGGGATTGTTGCTGGCCATCACCAGCCACCCGGAAGTCATCACCAGAACCGCCAGAAACGTCCCGGGATTTTTTTTCATTCTCTGCTTCCAGAAAGAGAAATTTCAACCTCACTTCACATTCACAATTGTCTCATCCGGCAGCATCACATAAATCGCCGAAGGCCACTGTGCCCCATAAGGCGGAGCAGGCAGAACTATCTCATATTCTTTCAGGACCATCTCCCGGACCCGGCTGCGGTTACAGGCCTCGGCGTGTCCATCAGCAAAGACCGCATTAGCAAATCCTCCGTGGCGCAGGTGCATCAAGAGTTGATTGCTGAAGACCAGCTGGATGGTGTTGTCCTGGACCCTCTCAATAACACTACCTGGCCGCCAGCGCACGCTATCAGCCAGCAGGAAAAAGTCTGAGGGAGCTTTCACTCTTCTGGGTCGCAGATACCAGTTACCCCCAACAAGAACCTTGTACCGCAGAGGGTCAACACTAAGAGAACCAAGGCTCGGTACGGTACGGTCTATCTCCCTCATTCCGTAAATCTGGCTGTAATTAACGAATTTCCTGGGCGGATAAGAGGGGCAAACATAGGTGTTCAGATTCTTGATGTAACCCCGGCTGTAGAGAACATATGCCCAGTTAGTACCAACGACCCAGTCATCATAGTCTTCAGCATACATTGTAAAGGCCAGACCAAGCTGTTTCAGGTTGTTCAGGCAACTGGCCTGTCTGGCTTTTTCTCTCGCCCGGGATAGCGCCGGCAAAAGCAGCGCGGCCAGGATGGCGATAATCGCAATCACCACCAAAAGCTCTATCAGGGTGAACCCTTTTCCTTTCTTCATTTTCCACCTCCATTACTTTCACCTCAGCCTTAGAATGTGCTCAATAACACCCCGACGAATACTGTCTAAGTCCCCATCTTCCACATCTATCCCCTCCAGAAATCTCTCCGCAGCAGCTACCTCCTGTTTCTTCTTCCCGGTCTGCTTCACCTCCTTGATAAGGTTTGTTAGGGTGGTAACGTATCGGACATCATCTACCCCTTCCCGGTACCCTTCCCATTCAACCGTGTCAATTGCACCATCGGCGGTCAGGTAAACCATGTTCCAGATACCATCACTGGCCACCCCGGCTTTGGTAGAAACCGCCTCAGCCCAGCCCTGGTCCAGGCTATAAAGATACTCAGTTACTCCGTCATAAGTGGCTTGCCAGAGATAAAGCCCGTGCCGGCGCCGGTTCAGTTCAAAATCTTCCACGCCACCACGCGGGTTCCACACAGACCAGATTTTTGTCCCGACGGAGTGCCACTTGTCGGCTTCCCGTCGCGAAACTCCGGTGGAACAGCCAAAGATATCTATCTTGCCACCAGTAATCTCAAAGGTCTTGCCGATGTTGGTGCCGTTCATTACCTTTCCTCCGGCAGCCCGCACAATCTCAAAGACCGGAAGCCACGCCTCTAACTCCGCAGCATCACGTTCATCCGCCAGGTAGAAGTAAATCTCCTTCATCCCGTACTTTTTCCCCAGTTCCGCATATTTCTGGAACTCTTCCTGATAACGTTTTTTCTGCTCCTCGGTGACCTCAATCCGGGTAAGACCCTTGTGAGACTTCCCGCCAGCCAGAAGGGAATAAACCAGCTCTCCTGGCGCCATCCAGACATCCGTGGTGACTCCCAGGTCCCTCCAGATTTTCAGCGTCTTCTCTAACTGAACCAGCCGGTCTGAACCACCGCTTAAAGAGTGGAATGGTACGGTCACTCCGTGGGCTAACTGATTTTTGACGATGTTGATGTATCTGGCCTCATTCCTGTCTGTCCCGCCCCAGATACTTACCTGATAGTACGGCAGGGAAAGTTTGAAAGGAAGAACCTGCAAGGAAAGATTCATTTCTGCCAGTGATTTCCCTCCAGATATCAGACAAAGCTTGCCCTGATAGGTACCAGCTCTGGCCTCTTCCGGCACTCTGACGGTCACCCAGAACTGCTTGCTGGTACCGGCAGGAATGTCCACCGGCAGAAGTCGCCCAGCATCGTTGGCTACCTTTATCTTCCCTTTAGTAAAGTCTGCCCATTCCGCATCGTCGTAACAGAGATATTTTGTCTCCTCACCCACCTTAAATTTTATCCGGCTAATCTTGGCTTCTTCATCCACCTTTACTAAGCTGTCATCATTTAGCAGCAGCTCCGGCACAAGTCTCCGGCCATCTTCATCCTGATACCAGCATTTCACTACTTTGATATCCACCGCGGAAGAGGGAATTTTTCCGCCAGAGCCAACAAGTTCCCCTGGTTGAATCTCCAGACCTTTCATATCGGAAATTGCCCTGACGACAAAACTGCCCGGTTCATATTCACCAGGACAGGCTGTGATTTTCAGGTTATTACTGATTTCTCCCGGGACCAGCACTGTCCCTGGCAAAACCCATTCGGCAGGGTTGCTGGTCGGGTTCACGGTGTAGATAAGCATCCCTGTGCTTTTTATCTGTGAGACCCTCTCCGGCTGGCTCAATGTTTTTATGTTGGCAAGATATTGCCCATTCCTGAGTCTGGTGTAGAACGGGGCTAATTTGTCGTAAGTAGCCTGACTCAGCATGCCGGTTTTCTTTGCTTCCTGGATTTCTGGTAGCCGGCGAACATCTCTCGCCTTCATCTCCTTCTCCAAGGCTGCCTTCAGCACCGCCGCTTCCCCGGAAACTACAGGTAAACTGGCCAGGTCCTTCTCGGCCTGCGCTATAATCTCTTCCCATTCCCCTATCTTTTTCTTCGTCTTTTCGGCTACCGGTGCCCACCGCCGCACCGCCTCCTTCTCAAACTCTTCTTTTGGCTCAGGTACTTCTCCCTCTATCTTCAAATCATCAAGGTAAACCACAAAAGGACGATGCGCCGGCACCGGGTCTTTTGGTCCGGGGTCCCTGGTGAAGACATGAAGAAAAAGACGGGGAAGACAGACGGCTACATTCTCCGGTTTCGCACCCCAGACTTGAAAGGACAAAAGCTGCGTCGCCCGCGCATGCACCCGGTCAGCCAGGTCTGCCTGGATTTTCACCCACCGGTCACACTTTGCACTCCAGGGAAAACTCCGCACCCCGGTCGTCTCTCCAATAATCGGAAGATAGCGGAAGTCAAAACCAAGCACCGCCCGGCTCCGCAGCAGGCATTCCTTGACGTAAATCATCCCCGTGAACTTCAGTTTCTCACTCACCGGAAGGTCATTCAAGGGTATCTCTAAGGTGTACGAGCCAGGCTCATCAAAGGTGATGTCCAGTTTGTAAGATTTCTTCCCAGACCAGGCTATCTCCTCGGTTAGCCCCTGATAATTCACCCTGTATTTACCTTTCCCGGCATAAAACTTCAGCGGGTCCTTCTCCTCAAAATCTTCATGATAAGAAAATGGCCTGGTCTTCAACGCAGCCTCTCCGGCCAGGCAGAAAACTACCAGGCTAAAAATCACAAGAAAAAGCTCTGCTCCTTCCTTCATTATCCGCCCCCACTAACTGAGCTAACCAGTTCCTCAGTCTTTGATTTCACCTTCAACTCAGCTACCGAGCCCCGTTCCACCAGATGCCAGTCAATCAGCACTGTTCCCGAAAGTTCTTTCTGGCCAGAAAGAATTTTCAGCAGCAGACCCGCAGCAGTTTCACCCATCTCCCGGTCAGAAAGACGCATCGCTGTAATCGGTGGAGCCGTGGCCTCCAGTCCATCCCAGTCTCCCAGGCACAAAACTGACAAATCCCGGGGAATGTTCCGGCCCATAACTGGCCCCTGACGCAGAACCTCCACGGCTGCGGCTGAAGGCGAAACCAGCACGGCCGTCAACTCCGGGTTCTGGTGCAGGTAACCCCGAATCATCTGTGGCCCGGGCAGCGCCTTCCACTGTTCCGGAAGACCGGAGAACTCTACACTCATCCGCCATTTCTCTTTCCCGCGCCGTCGCGCCCAGAACTTAGTGTATTCCTGTTCGGCTTCGTCACCCCGGTAGGCATGAATAAGACCGATGGCCCGATGTCCTTTAGCCCAGAGATACTTCAGGGCACTATTCAGACACCGGCGGTCATTGCCCCGGACCAGAGGCGCCCGAAGCACTTCGGAGAAAAAACTTCGTCCCAGCCGGACATACGGAAATCCAGCCCTTTCCACTTCAAGCAGAGCCTCCCGGCAACGCTGGCTCAGGTAGGGCACCACAATAGCGCCGGTGAGACCCATCCGACGAAACTCCTCCAGAAGAGAAACCTTTTGAAAATAGTCTTCACCGTAGGCCACAATTTTCAGGTCAAAATTGTGCGCAGAAAGACAGCGCTGAATGAACTCAGCCCGCCTGAGCATCTGAATTTCAGCCTCCACAAAGTAGAAAAAACCAACTGTTTTACTGTGAACATGGCCGCCACCCTTCACAAAGGTGCCGGTTTTCCGGGTACGTTCCACCAGACCACGAGATACCAGCCGGGCAAAGGCTTTTCGGACCGTCCAGGTATTCAGACAAAGGAGCGCCCCCATTTTCTGGTCGCCAGGTATCAGCTCCCCTGGTTGCAAAACACCATTGCTAATCATGGCTTCCAGGTGCTGCGCCAACTGATAATAGAGGGGAACGGGACTTTCCCGGTCTAACAGGCTGGCCAGAGGCTTGTATTTACTGGTGTCCATTGTTCGCACGCATTTTACATGGTCTACCATACTTATACCACACTATATCAGGCCTGTCAAGTGGCCAGGAAACTTCTGGATTTACTGGATACCGCCGCGAGGGTGAGAAGGTGGTAGGACTTCCCTCCTGAGGAAATCAGGAAGGCCACAGAAGCTGCGGAAAAAAATGGGAAGAAACTTACTGGCTGGCTATCCGGCGGCACTGCTCCAGAGACTTTTGCGCGTCCTGAAGGTAGGGTCCGGGCACCCCTGGTCTGGAGATTAAACTTTCGTAATCCTTGATGGCTAACTCCAATTTTTTCAGGGCATGGAAAGACTTGCCGCGGTAAAGAAGACTGCAGGCCACTTCCGGAATCCGGTAAGCCTCTTCACTTTGCGCCCGGGCTAATACCTTTGAATACTCTTTAATGGCCTGCTCATACTCTCTCTTCAGAAAGTGGTAACGGCCAGCTTCATAGCCGGCGGCCAGCACACTGGGAACTTCCTCCGGCAGGCTGGCCGCTTTCTTCAGGGCAACCAGTGCTTCCTCATCTTTCTTCAAGGGAAAAAGTATCCGGGCCTGCTGATACCAGGCTTCCGCCAGGATATCCGGAGAAACTGCCGCTGCGGCGACCTCGCGATAGGTGGCCAGAGATTCCTCATTCTTTCCCTGCTCTTTAAGTATCTGGGCTAACTTCAGAAGCAGCCGGCTGCGGTTTTCACCCTTTTGTTCTGTCAGAGAATTCCGGCAGAATTCTTCCGCGGCCGGGTAGTTTTTCTCCTTCACCAGACATTCAACTGTTTTCAGGGCTTCTTTCAGTATTGTGCCTGGACTCTTCAGCGCCTGATGGAAGGTTACCCCCTCAAAATAGAGGAGAAGTGCGCCGTCAAACTGTTCTGGCACCGACTCTGGCTGGTAGGCGTTCAAGCCAAAATCAAAAGTAAAACTTTTCCCCGGAGCCAGCGAGGAAAAAGAAACAATCGGTCTCTGCCAGAAATCCCTTAACGGTATATCGGTCAGCTGCAGTTGCCCGGAGATAGACCGCTGACGGCAGTTATTGGTGAGATTGACCCGGAAAAGGTACTGACCGTCCTTGCCGGAAACAATCGCGGTAGTAAGCCTGACCGCTTCCTGAGTTTTCAGACCGGAGAGCAACTGCCTGGTTTTCTCCAGAGAAGATTTTGGTCCCAGCAGATAGGTCAAGGCGTTGGAAAGCAACACCGGCTGCGGCCAAACAGGGCAGGGATTTCCCATGATGTCCAGTGCCTGAACCTTTTCCGGCAGCCGCCACTCTGTCTCCAGAACCTTTCTGTCCTTCGTCCACAGAACAAGCGCAAAACGCTCCCTGTCTTCCAGAAGGAAAGTTTTTACCTCAGGATGCAACTGAAGCTCCTCCACCCCCCGGAAACCATCCAGCAGTTGGGACATGATGGCGTAACCTACCATATTGGGCTTGAGAGTACCGTCGTATTCAAAACCGCACTTGTACCGGTCTAACTGGCGAAAATCACCGCCAGGGTATCTGGCGTCATAGAGGTTAAATCCCTGACCGCCTGACCAGCACATGGCATAAATCGGTTCCTGAAGAATGGATTCAACCACTTCCCGGTACCACGGGACCTCCCTTGTCTCAAGATAGTCCGGGGTTTCTATCATTCGGTACATGGAAACCTGCCAGCGGTACTCCACATTGATCACCGGTTTTCCGTGCCGGCGGGCAAATTCCTTCAAGCGCTGGCCCTGCTCTGGCGTCCTGGCATAGTCAGAGATAGCATCAAAGTAAGGTACCGCACCGGCTTTCTCCAGCGCCGGTAGCCAGTAAGGATAGTAGCCGCCATGGATGAAAAGCTGACACTGAGGGTTGGCCTTTTTGGCAGCCTGGTAAGAGACCTTGATTAAATCCACGTATTCTTCTGGTTTCATATAGTGGTAGGGTTCGTCCACAATCAACCAGTTGCTGATTTTCCCCCGGTAATGCTCCACCATCTTTTCCACGAAATTAGCCCAGGCTTTCCGGGAAAAGGTGTATGGTTTCTTAGGGATCCTTGGCCCGGAACAGCTGATGGCGTCAGCGGCCTCAGCAGGGTTTCTGGCCCAGACAGGGATGGCCTCGGCTCCGGAACCAAGGTCTAAGTTGGCCAGGATATCCATATCGTGGGCCAGGGCGAAATCCACCCGTTTATCCGCCCAGATAAACTCGCCTGGCCGGGGCTCAATACTTCTCCAGGTTTGCAAAAGTTCGTTGGAGCAGCTCAAGGTGACGGTCCGGCGGATCCCGGCCCGGCTCATAATGGCGATCGGTTCTGGAGCCAGGGTAATATAGGCTCCAAAGGTGTGCTGCATCTTTTCTGGCGGCCGCGGCAGCACCGAGAAGACATACTCCTGGGCCGGCAGAGAAAATCTGGCCTGAGCCGTCCGGACTTCACCGTCCAGTACCAGACGAAAGTTGCCGGTCACTCCAGGATTCAAATCCAGCGACTTCTCTCCAGTATGGCGGGCAGAAACCGGCCAGTTATTGATGGTCTTTTCCACCAGCTGCCGGTCAAAATAGTCTAAAATTCGGTAGCGCACAGAAAGGGTGGCTTCCTGGCCGGAAGTACCGTAGTTTCTTGCCAGAAGTAGAAATCTGGCCGGCTCGTCCCGGTAGAACACCCGGCCAGGTACATCCCAGTGGAGACCGAGTTCCACCGGAAAAGAGGGCACAAACTCTTCTCTTTTTTCGGCGGAGAGGGTTAAGGCATCCAGATAAAGCGTGGCGGCACTGGTTGAAGTGGCAGTAAGTGATAAGAAGTAGCCACGGTTGTCCGTGGTCGTCTTAAACTCCATACTGACCGGCTGCCAGCTCTGGCCAATGGTCGCTTTCACCTGGCCCAGCCTGACGTTAGACTGGTATGCGGCCGTGACGCTCACGGTCAGTTCAACCGGTGCACTGGCCCGAAAAAAGCCCCGGAAATAGTAAGTCTTTTCCGGTTGAAGTTTCAGAATTTTGTGGAGAAGCTGAAAGAGGGTCGGCAAGCCATCTCTGTCTCCCTGAAACCTTGACGCATATGGGAAAAGTCTGATGGCCAGACATCTTTCTCCTTCCGCTGGCTGCTGCCTGGACCAGAACTCTGGCTGCAAACAGTAGTTTTGCTGGTAAAGGGTGGACCAGTAATAAGTGCCCAGGCCCACTTCAAAACCACCGTTTTCCAGCCAGTTGTCGGGTTCTTTTTCCGGGACAGGCAGCGGAAATCCAGGGAAGTGTTCTGCTGGTGGATTCATTTCCTTCATGACAGAAGGTAAATCCACCTCTGCCGTTTTTTCCTCCGGGTCCAACCTGATATCTTCGGCCCGGCCAGTCAGGTAAAGCTGGTCCAGTTGAAAGCGAAAATCGGCTTTTTCCACGGCCAGCCAGATGGTCTGAAAAGGACGGACCGCATTAATAGTCACTGCGGCTGCGGTGGCTGGTTTAATTTTCTCAAAGGTGACAACTCCTGAGGTATCCCCCAGTCCCACCCTTAACTGAAGCGTTTTTTCCGGTGAAGTTTTCTCCAGGCCAGGACCAAGTTTCACCCAGACTGCATACCGACCGGCCGGCAGGCTTTTCTCCAGCGGTTTGACAAGACGCGCGGAAGAAACTGCCTGAGCGGAAGTTTTTACTTCCATCACCGCCTGGCCGCTGCTGCCTGTTTCAGGTTTCACCCGGAAGACAGGCCCTTCAGCCACCATCTTCTCGGCCTCAATGAACCGGCGATACGGGCCAGCCTGGCACAGGTTAACTGCGACTAAAAAAAGACCCCAGCAGAGAAGGTGCTTGTGCATCTCAGAGATTAAGGCAGGTACCAGAAACGCTGGTCTTTGCTTACCTTGACCGAAAGCCACTCTACATGGCCATCGTAAAAGAGATAATTGTAGCCGTCGTGGTGAAGGGGCTGGCCCGGGCTCTGGCCGTAATACTGGCTATAGACCGGGGACCAGGGAGAGAAAATCGCCGCCATACAGTAAGGTAAACCCCGACCCTCATCATCGGTATTGCCTCTCATATTGCCTTCGGTGAGCACGATGAGATAGGACTCAGCATGTTTCTTAAAAACGGTGCTCAGCCAGCCATTGGTGGTTCCCGGGTATCTGGCATTCCAGGCGTAGTCCAGCCGCAGGTCAAAATCACCCGTGTAAAAGTTGGCGTTGGAATTGCCAGTTTTGGTTGGGGAGTCGTAACCGGTTTTCGGGTATTCCCAGCCAGGGCAGACCAGCAGTTCGGGATTCTTCAGGTAACCTGAGCTCACCAGGGCGTTAGCCCAGGTTGGCCTGGGGTCGGTGGCCTTTGACCCCACATAGGCCCGTTAAAGGAAACCCTCTCCATCCTGCCAGACATGTAAAGAGCAACATAAAGTTGTTTCAGATTGCTCATGCAGGTGGCCTGGAGAGCCTTGGCTCTGGCCTTAGAAAGCACCGGAAGCAGCATCGCGGCTAAAATAGCGATAATCGCAATGACCACTAACAGTTCTATCAGGGTAAAGCCTTTCCTCCGGAGAGTTTCTGCACACAGAATTCGGACCATTTTTTCCTCCGTGTTGCCTATTGTTTGCATATTTTACTCTTTACCTTTGTCCCTGTCAAGTTGCAGGCAAACAAAGACAGACAGGAAAGCCTGCCGGGCAAGGAACTGGAAATGGGAAATCTTTATATGTTATCCTGTATATTGTTGGTGCTTGATGTTGATGGGTTAACTTCTCCCTGCTCCTGGCACTAACTCTGAATTTTCCGGTGCTGTCGGAAGAAAAATGGTACCTGTACGCAATTTCAGCATTATCGCCCATATTGACCACGGCAAGTCAACCCTGGCTGACCGGTTGATTCAGCAGGTAGGGTTGGTCAGTGCCCGGGACTTCCGGGAACAGCTCCTGGATACCATGGAGATTGAAAGAGAGCGAGGCATCACCATCAAGAGCCAGACGGTCAACCTGCCGTATCGCACTGCTGGCGGCCAGTATCTGGAACTTAATCTGATTGACACCCCGGGACACGTTGATTTCTCCTATGAAGTTTCCCGGGCCCTGGCCTGCTGCGAAGGGGTTCTTCTGGTGATTGACGCCTCCCAGGGTGTGCAGGCGCAAACGCTGGCCTGTCTTTACCGGGCGATGGAACACAATTTAGTAATCATCCCGGTAATCAACAAGATTGACCTGCCCACCGCAGATGTAGCAAAAACCAGAGAGCAGATTGAGCACGAGTTAGGCCTTGACCCGGCGGAAGCCCTGCTGTGCTCAGCCAAGGAAGGCACCGGCATTGAACAGATTTTTCAGGCTATCATCCAGCGGGTGCCCCCGCCTCACGGAAGTCCGGAAAAGCCTCTTTCGGCACTGATTTTTGATGCGGAGTACGACCCCTTCCGCGGGGTGGTGGTAAGTCTCCGGGTTTTTGACGGCGAAATCCGGCCTGGCGATGAAATCAAACTGATGTCCACCGACAGAGTTCACATGGTGGAAGAAGTAGGTGTTTTCCGGCTGGGACGGCAAAGCCGGCCGGTGCTTTCCAGCGGGTCGGTGGGTTATATCATCGCAGGCCTGAAGGAGGTTGCAGAAACCAGAATTGGCGATACCATCACCCACAGGAACAGGCCAGTCTCTGCTGCCCTGCCTGGATTCAGGGAGATGAAACCGGTGGTTTTCTGTTCGCTCTATCCTGTCTCGGCTGAAGACTACCCCTCTCTGACCGAAGCGCTGGCCAGGTATGTCCTCAACGATGCTGCTTTTGTCTACCAGCGGGAGACTTCCGCGGCTTTTGGCCAAGGTTTTCGCTGCGGTTTTTTAGGATTGCTTCATCTGGAAGTTGTCCAGGAAAGGCTTCTGCGGGAATTTAACCAGTCCCTTATTCTGACCATTCCCAGCGTTCAGTATCGTTTTTTTCTCAGCGATGGCAGCAACCTGATGGTTGATAATCCCCACCATTATCCTGACCCGGCCAGAATTGTCTCGGTGGAAGAACCCTACGTGCAACTGACTGTTTTCTCTCCGGAAAGGTACCTGGGCAGCGTCATCAGGCTGTGTCTGGAACGACGGGCCAGTTCCGTAAAACATAATTTTTTGCGGCCCGGCCAGGTGGAAATTTTGAGTGAGTTACCCCTGGCGGAAGTTATTTTTGATTTCCATGACCGGCTGAAAAGTGTCACCCAGGGTTACGGTTCCTTTGACTACGAAATGAGTACCTACCGGAAGGCTGAGGTCGTCAAACTTGATATCTTAGTTAACGGAGAAAGGGTGGAAGCGCTTTCCACCATCATTCACCGGGAAAAGGCTTATCACCGGGCTGTCAGAATCTGCGAAAAACTTAAACAGGAAATACCCAGACACCAGTTCCAGATAGTCATTCAGGCCGCGATCGGCAGCCGGATTATTGCCCGGGCCAGCATCTCGGCTTTCCGTAAGGACGTGACGGCGAAATGTTATGGTGGAGATGTGACCCGAAAGCGCAAACTTCTGGAAAGGCAGAAGGAAGGTAAGAAAAAAATGAAGATGGTCGGCGCGGTGATGATTCCCCAGAAAGCGTTTGTTGCCGCGATGAAGATAGAGGAGTAGAGGGGGGTGGGGAAGGAAAGGGGAGCACGGCCTCACTCAATCGCTCCGGCAGAAAACAAGGACTACGCCGAAATCGGTTGCTCGCCGAACTCGCCCACTATCCGTGGGCTCAGACACCGGCGAGTAAGGTAGCCTGTCCCGATTGATTAACCACCACTTTGCCCGGGACAGGCACCGACCGCTACCGCTTTTCGTCTTGTCTTGTAGTT
>JAKPFT010000097.1 GCA_029551285.1 bacterium
CCCTCTAAATTGGCTGGAGCTGTTTCGCCGCATCCAGTCTGCAGGAAAGAGGGTAATGGTTTCCTGTCCTCCAGAGAGAATAAAACCACTTCTGGACAGGGTTGACCGCAGGCTGCTTTGCCTGAGCGTCTCGTGCAGGTCTCAGAAGGAAGCAGAAGCGGTGCTGGGTGAACTTGACCGACTGGGAACTTAATGGACAGATTTTTCGTCACAGGCAGCAAACGACATGAGGTCTCAGAAGATAGAAATCCGGCTTCTCCAGGAAAAGGACATCCCCCTGGCCATGAAACTTAAAAATCAGGCCGGGTGGAACCAGATAGAGCGTGACTGGAAACGGTTTCTTTCTCTGGAGCCAGAAGGATGTTTCCTGGCGCTGCTTAACGGCCAGCCTGCCGGTACAACCGTGGCAGTCAGATACGGGAAAGAGGTGGCCTGGATCGGGATGGTTCTGGTGGAGGCGCGGCTGAGAGGCCGGGGAATCGGCCGAAAATTGTTAGAACATGCCCTGGCCTGGCTGCGTGAGGCTGGTGTTAGAACGGTCAAACTTGATGCTACGCCGGCCGGAAGACCGCTTTACGAAAAGTTAGGTTTCGTGGAAGAATGCACAATTTTCAGGTGGTCAGGCTCTGGCCGGAGGAGCACTGCCTTTTCCTTACCAGCCGTCAACAGGGCCGACCTTGCCGAAGTGGTCACCTTTGATACCTTTTATTTCGGAACCTGTCGGGAGCGGGTTCTCTACGCCCTGATGAGGGACTACCCGGGGTCGGGTTTTGTCTCCCGGGGACCGGACGGAACCATCAATGGGTACGGGCTGGCGAGAAAAGGTGAGAAGGCGATGCATCTGGGTCCGGTGGTGGCTTCATCAGTGGCCGTGGCAGAGAAAATCCTTGATAATCTTCTTTGCCTGGCTGCTGGAAGTTTTGTCTTCATTGATGTTATTGAAAGAAATGGGGCAGCGACTTCTCTGGTGGCCAGGCGTGCCTTTACCAGACAGCGCGGGCTGACCAGAATGTACCTGGGAGAAAATAGCCATCCTGGAGAAATTTCAGGCATTTATGCCATTTCCGGAGGAGAAAAAGGTTAATCTTACGGGCTGAGGTGAACAATGTTACCAAACTGGATCACGCTGGAGAAGAAGACCGGCAACGAGGCTAAATACTTCCGAAAAGCAGTATCCCTGTCGCAGGTACCGGAAAAAGCAGAAGTGCTGTTTACCAGCAGCGGGCCGTGCGCATTTTTTCTCAACGGAGAATTCATTGAGGCTTCCACCGGACGCTATCTTTATCGGATCAATCGTCATGACCTGACCGGTAGACTGAAAGCCGGTCCCAACGTCCTTTGCTTGCGAGTCCTGTCCTGCTATTTTCAGGATCAGGGAAAAGAAGAATTCAAGAACAGGAGACACTGGATTTCCTGGGTAGCTTTGATGCTGAGGATTTTTCAGGGGAAAGACTGGAAGTGCTGGGTTACTGATGCCACCTGGAAGGCCAGAGGTGAGGAAGAAAGGGGATGGTTGGAAGCAGATTTTGATGACCACCACTGGGTTTTTGCCCGAGAAATCAAACGGGTCACCCCCCGGGAGTATCAGCGTTTCTGGGCTCCTTCTGCCTTGTGGAAAAATAAAGCCAGCGTTGAGAAAGATGTTGGCGTGGCAGTTGCCGTTGTCGGGCAAGCGTACAGAGAGCAGCTTGAACTTTCCTGGCCCGGAGAAGTTTTGCCTGAAGCCACGATAAAGGTGAATCATTCTGAGGTTCTTAAAAGAGACACCGGGCTGCCTGATTACATCTGGGGTGTTCGGATAAAAGCAGGAAGTGAAGATGTTCACCGGTTTCCCTTTCCTGAAAGGGGTATTGCTCTGGGTGGAGAAAAACGGGAAGTCTTGTTAGATTTCGGTCGTCTGGTAGTGGGTTACCTGAGGATTGAATTTGACCGCCGGGTTACCGGAAAGATTCGTTGTGAGTTTGATTATTCTGAGACCCTGACGGATTTCTATCCGCGGGCTGTCTGCGGCCGGCAAATCATAGAAAAACTGGCCGTAGAAGAGGACCTTGAAAATCAGGAATGCTGGGTTAACTATCGCCGCCGGGCCTTCCGATACCTAAAACTTTCTCTTCTGAGTGAAAAGACTGCGGTCCTCAGGAAAGTGAAGGTTAGAGAAAGCCGCTATCCGGTAATTAACCGGGGCTGGTTCCGGTGCTCAGACCAGTTGCTTAATCAAATCTGGCAGGTGAGCCGTTATACCCTGCTGGTAAACATGCACCAGGAATATGAGAGTTGCCCCAGAAACGAGATGCTGTTTTTCCCGGGCGATGGCAGGGTTGATGGTCTGATAGACTATTATTGTTTTGGCGAAGGCTCTTTGATGAAGGCTTCTCTGAGTCTAACCGAACCGGCTGATGCCGTGGCTTTTGTCCCGGATATCCATCAGGAAAAGGACCTCTGGGATTATCCGGCCTGGCGGGTCCTGTGTTTGAGCGATTATTATCGCTTTCATAAAGACCGGGCTTTTGTTAAAGACTGCTGGCCATGGGTTGTTCGTACTCTTGACTGGTACTGCGAGAAACTGGACCCTGAAGGCCTGATTTATCAGCGGCCCTTTCAGGTTGGTCATCAAATCAACGAGTGGACCTGCGCCAGGCACAGGCTGGGATACAAAGTGTCGCTTAACAGCCTTTTTTTCTGGGCTCTCTCAGAAATGGCGGAACTGGCGGGGCTGGTCGGGGACAGCGCCCACTTTCAGACCTGGAGTGGGCTGGCCGAACGGGTGAAGAAAGCGATCAACAACCGGTTATGGGACAAGCAGACCGGAGTGTATCGTGACAGTCTGTACGACTACATTCCTCAGGATGGCAATATCCTGGCAATCATGGCCGGCCTGACAGGCCAGTCTCAGAGAGCGTCAATTTTGAAATTGTTAAAAGAAAGACACTGGAGTGCTTACGGATCGGCACTGTTGGACCTTCCCATGCCCCGGGATGGTAACTTAGCCGGCAACGCAGTTATCTCGCCGCTGATGTGCGCGTATGAAGCCGCGGTGAGGCTTGAATCTCACAGGCCTGATGACGGTCTGGAGTTAATCAGAAGATGCTGGGGGACAATGCTGCGCAAGGGCGCCAGAACCTTCTGGGAGTTTACCTGGAACGATGCCGACTCGCGCTGGCCTATTGCTGCTCATGCCTGGTCTGCCGGTCCAGCCTGGGTGCTACCGGAATATCTTTCAGGTGTCAAACCAGGGAAACCCGGCTGGCAGGAGATTGTTTTTTCCCCGAGTCTTACCTCTCTAAACTGGACCGAAACCGTGGTACCGGTAGGTGAGGGGCTAATGGCTGTGCGGCTTGAAAGAAATTCCAGCAGGGAATTCTTCTGTACCTTCTTTTTCCCGGAAAATGTGGGAGCTCTGCGGCTGATAGTCCCTGCTGGCTGGCAGGCAAGAATTACCGGCGGTGACACCAGCCATATTCACTTCCGCCCCGGACATCTCTTGTTCACAAACTCTGGTAGTTACAATCTTATCTTTTCTCTTTCCAGGTAGATTGGGCAAACGTTCCCCAGATCTGGGTTGACGGCCGATTTGTCGGAGCGGGCTGATTTTCCCTCTTATTTGCATCGGCTCCCTAAATGACACCTAAACTCGTTCTTCAACCCTGCTGCTTTAAGTAAAGGAAACGTGAGAAGAGCCATGTTTCCCAGAGAAAGTATCTAAATAGCCTTTAATCTTGTCACATAAGAGCCAGGAAAACTGCGGAATGACCTTGCCACAGCGCTTGACTTTTCCAAATATTGGACGATTTTCTCTTGCTCACTCCTGGCTGTGGAAGAAAGACTGGCGGTGCGTAGGGCGTTCTGGAAACGGGCAAACTCAATAAGGGAGCGATAGGAGGATGAGTTTGACAGCAGGCGAGGCTATACCGTTGAAACCAAGTGTGATATCATTTGCCTGTCAAGACTTTTAACATAGGTTGTCAAGAGTACTCTTGCTTTTCTGTGGTGCGGAGAAAATCTCTTATTCTGTGGTGTCGCCGAAATAAATGGAAGTTTTTGGTATTATCCGGAAGGGATTTATGAAAATTGTTGAATGCCGGGGTAATGATAGAGAGATCGGGGAAGCAATAGGAGAGGACCTCCGCTCTGAAATACAGCAGCATATCGCGCACTTTGTGAGAGACGTGGCCAGTCTGACCGGGAGGATTCGGTTCTTTGTTGAATCCACCGCCTCATACCTGCCCGGTGTTATGGAACAGTTGAAAGGTATTGCCTGGGGAGCCAGGGTGAGAGAAGAGGAAATTTTTGCTCTCAACCTGCCATCAGTAGGCCAGGTTCTTTCCCTGGCGGAATGTTCCAACATTGTTTTCCAATCCGGTCCAGCAGGTCCGCTCTGGGGAAAAACAACGATGACGGCTTTCCGCCAGGGAAGCAGCGGCGGCCGGTCTGCGTGTTAAAAATTTACCCGGAAAAAGGTATCCCGGCTCTCTGCTTCCCCTTCTGCCGATGGTTATCCGGCGCCGATATGATGAATGCGGAGGGAGTAGCGGAAGACTACTCCCAGGTGGTGATTGACCGGCACGGATTGATGTTTTCGGCAGAGATTGCCTGTCCGTTAGTCCAGCTACGTCTGCCGGGAAAAGATAATCCAGGGATGAATTGCGTTAATTGTTTTCAGCTGCCCTGGTTGAAAGAGATGACCAATCGCACACCGGCGCAGATGGAAAATGCAGAGAGAAGAAAAGACTGGATTGAGAGGATGACCCGGGAAGGTAACAGGAGTGTCCAGCATATGAAGAGGATGCTTCGGCATCTCGGTGAATTTTCTCTCTGTCGGCATGGCGGGAAGGATGCTTCCTACACAGAGTATTCTATTATCGGCATCCCCGCGGAAAGAAAAGCTTTTTTTGCTGAAGGAAACCCCTGCCAGGTTCATTATCAAACAGTGGCCCTTTAAGGTTCTCTCTTATGTTTTTCGTTTTCTGCCTGGTCAAGGAACTGAAAACTGCACTTTCTTGCGGGAAGATAATTTTCTTTTGCCGGCGGACTTAAGGAAGAAATCTCCGGGCTGCCGGGAGAGGGATTCGAACCCTCATGGAGATAAATCTCCAACGGATTTTAAGTCCGTAGCGTCTGCCTTTTCGCCATCCCGGCCGTCTTCCTGGTTGCTTTCAATTATACCCTACCAGAAGCTCTGTTTCCAGCCAGTTTAACCATCTTTGAAATTCCGAAATAAGAAATTCGGAAAGTAAACGCCTTTTGCTGTTGATTTTATTGATTCTGACTTTTTTATATTATGCCATACTATCTCCATACCATGTCATTTTACGGTGCTATAATATGCCCCGGAAGTCTGGCAGAGGGTTCCTGAAGGTGACGAAAAGTCCAATCTTTCCTTCAACGAGATACATATTACCCACTTTTAATGTTGCGAAGTTGACTCAGCCTTTTTACAAAAGGATTGGTTTCAAGAAACTTTTGCAAAACTACATTTGATTTCCCCTGAGGAACAAAAGTTGCTGTCCCTCCAGGTTGATTTTGGCTTTGGCCTTTGCCATCATTATCGGTCTTCGCCGCATCAGCATGACCGCCATAAACCCCGATGCTAAAATTCCGACATAAGAAAGGTTGTTTAGAAGTATGTCTAACTTCGGGAAGATTGCTGGGCACAGGCCTTGTCGCAGACAAGACTTCGCAGCCAATCGGTTGCTGGTGCGAACTCGCTCGCCCGGTGGCGAGCTCATACACCGCCGAGAAAGGTATTGCGTCCCGGTTGAACTTGCCCGGTCCGCTTACCGACCGCTGCCGCTCTGGCTGCTTGTCTTGTAGCTACACCCTGGGATAGCGTGCCTTCAAATCTTCCCTCGTTGACACCCGGGGGTCTTATGTCGGAATTTCAGAAACCCCGATGAAGAAATTTTGACTTTGCGTGAGAAAATTAGTATTTTATTTTTATCTGACCTACTCACACTCTTGTGAACTGATAAATTCACTGGCTAAAGGAGAAGATCGCCTAATCAAAATGGGGAGAAGATGAAGACTGGAAATAACCTTGATGCCTTCTGTGAGCGGGTAAAGGCAAGAAAATCTCTGGTGGGTGTGATCGGCCTGGGTTATGTAGGGCTACCTCTTCTGCTGCGTTTCGCCGAAGAATCTTTCAGGGTAATGGGCTTTGATAGTGACCCGGCCAAACTTGGTAGCCTGAAGCAAGGCCGTTCTTATATCAAGCATCTGCCTTCCAGCAGAATTCAGGCGGTGAAGCAAAACCTCATTCTAACCACAGAGAGGAAACGTCTGGCCGAACCGGACGCGTTGCTGGTGTGTCTGCCGACTCCTCTGACCGCTTACCGGGAGCCAGACCTGAGCTACCTAAAACAGGCGGCTGAAGCCATCTCTTCCTGTTTGCGTCCGGGGCAACTGGTCTCTCTGGAATCCACCACCTACCCCGGGACAACCAGGGAGATTTTCCTCGCCCGTTTTCAGTCAACCGGATTGGTCGTCGGCCATGACTACTACCTGGTCTACTCTCCGGAAAGGGAGGACCCTGGTAACCCTGAACATTCCGTCCAGAACATTCCCAAACTGGTCGGCGGCATCACGACCAGCTGTACCAGAGCTGGCGTCTGTTTATACGGCAGCGCCATCAAAACCGTACTTCCCGTGTCTTCTCCGGAGATAGCCGAATCCTCCAAACTTCTGGAAAACATCTACCGGGCCGTCAATATTGCGCTGGTCAACGAATTGAAGCTGCTTTTTTCGCGGATGGGCATCAATATCTGGGAAGTAATCGCCGCGGCCCGAACCAAACCCTTTGGTTTTCAGGCATTTTATCCCGGTCCAGGGCTGGGTGGACACTGCCTTCCGATTGACCCTTTCTATCTCACCTGGAAGGCAAGGCAGTACGATTTTCACACCTCTTTCATAGAACTGGCCGGCGAAATAAATTCCTCCATGCCCTATTATGTAGTTGAAAAAACCCTTTATGGTCTCAACATGATGGGTAAGGCTATGCGAAACGCCAGAATTCTTCTGGTGGGCCTGGCCTATAAGAAGGACGTTGACGATATCCGTGAGTCACCAGCCTTCAAAATCTGGAAGATACTCCGGGAACACGGCGCCAGGGTTGACTATTTTGACCCTTATGTCCCCAGAGTTCTCCGGACGCGGCAGTTTGACCGCCCGGTTTTCTCAATAAAGTTCAGCTGCAGGAACCTGAGAAGATACGATGCGGCTATTATCGTAACCAACCACACATGCGTTGACTATCATTTCCTGCGGCGTCAGGTTCCGCTGGTGATAGATACCAGAAACGTCTTTGACCGCCGCTACCGCAACGTTATCCTGGCTTAGCTTCCGTCCGCCAGAAATTCTATTCCAGCCAGGCTTGACTTAAACATTGTAAAGGCCTATACTTTCTACGCCATGAAAACGTCAGAAAAGGTAGTAATCTGGAGTTTACTGGGCTTGTTGGTGGTGCTGATAGCCGCCTGGGCCACTTACAAAAAGGGCTGGTGGAGCCTGCCGGCCAGTCGGGAAATTTACGTGTACTTCGTTCGCCACTCCCGGAATGAAGCCGAGTTAGTACCGGTAAGAAGGAAAAGCAGCGGAAGAAGTCTTCAGCAGCGTGTGCGACTGGCCGTGGGAGAACTGATTGCCGGTCCCACTGAGGAAGAAAAGAAGGAAGGGCTTTATAACGCGGTGCCAGCCGCAACCAGACTCCTGGACTGCCGGGTAGAAAATGGCACGGTCTGGCTTGATTTCTCCGCAGAGGTGGAGGAGGGTGGCGGAACCCAGGACATGGAAGAAAGACTGGCCCAGATAGTTTTCACCGCTACCCAGTTTGACGAAGCCAGCCAGGTACAACTTTTAATTGAAGGAAAGACCTTAAAATACTTCGGTGGTGAAGGCATCACTGAGGTGGAACATCCTTTAAAAAGAAGGGATTTTGCCGGGTTCTACTCAGGAGGTAAACCGTGAAGGAAAAAATTCATCCGCGTTACGGGGAAGCCACAATTACCTGCGCCTGCGGAAATGTGGTCAAGACGCGCTCTACAAAGAAAGAGATCAAGGTGGATATCTGTTCTCGTTGCCATCCGTTTTTCACCGGAAAACAAAAGCTGGTAGATAGCGCCGGCCGGGTGGAGCGCTTCCGAAAAAAGTATGGGCAACTGTAATCTGTTGATTAAGGAGAAACAAGAAACGCAGGGCAAACTTTCCCTGCTTCTGAAGGAATACCAGCACCTTGTCGAGAAAATTGCTTCTGCTTCTGTCAACCGGGCAAAGGAACTGCCAGCCCTTCTGAAAAGAATGGGCGAACTGGAGCCGGTGGTAAAACTACACCGGGAGAGACAGCAGGTTCTTTCCCGGCTGGCTGAGTGTCAGCTGCTTCTGAAGACTGAACAGGACCCAGAGATAAGAAAACTGGTCGTAGAAGAAATCGCTGACCTCACCAGACAGCAGGAACAACTTCAAGAAAATCTCCAGAGCTATCTTTTTCCAGGCGACCCGAGCAATGAAAAAAATGCTATTGTTGAAATTCGGCAGGGCACCGGTGGTGAAGAGGCCTGTCTTTTTGCCCGGGACCTTTTCCGGATGTACAGCCATTACTGCCAGAGGCACGGCTTTGAAATTGAGATTTTTGATTCTCATATTTCCGAACGGGGAGGTTTCAAGGAGATTGTTTTCCTGGTGAAGGGAAGAGGGGCTTACGGACGGCTCAGATATGAAAGCGGGGTACACCGGGTTCAGCGGGTTCCGGAAACAGAAAGCAGCGGTCGCATCCATACCTCAGCCGCCACCGTGGCTGTCTTTCCGGAAGCCCAGGAAGAAGAAGTGTTGCTTGACCCTAAAGACTTAAAAATCGACACCTTCTGTTCCTCCGGAGCTGGTGGTCAGCATGTCAACAAGACCGCCTCGGCCGTTCGTATTACCCATCTGCCTTCCGGTATTGTGGTCAGCTGTCAGGATGAACGGTCTCAACTTCAGAATCGAAGCCGGGCCTTAAAAATTTTACGAGCCAGGTTACGCCAGTTAAACGAAGAAGAACGCAAACGCCGGCTTGACAGCGAAAGAAAAGCCCAGGTGAAAACTGGTGACCGCAGCGAAAAGATAAGAACTTACAACTTCCCCCAGAACCGGCTGACCGACCACCGTCTCGGTGTGACCTTTTACCAGTTAGAAAGAATCCTTGATGGCGAACTTGACGAGTTAATCAGCAGATGTCAGAAAGCGGAGGTGGTATGATGCGATACCCATGCCTTGTCCTGGTACTTGCCGGTGGGTTGCTTTCCCTTCCGACCAGAGCGCTGCAGGCTGATCTGGCGCCGGAGACTTTGAGGAAGGGCTTGACCCTGATTAAGTTAGGCCAGTTGAAGGAGGCAATTTCTCTTTTTGAGCAGGAAACCACAAAACGACCTGATGAGGCTCAGGCTTATTTCTATCTGGGACTGGCTCATGAAAAAGCCGGCCATACGGAAGAAGCCCTGGCCGGTTACCGCCGCGCCATTGAACTTAAACCTAATGAGGCTGATTTCCATTATACCCTGGGGCGTTTTTATCTTTCTCTGGGCGATGAAGAGGCTGCGCTGAAGGAGTTTGAACTGGCCCAGACCAGCGCACCTCAATCGCCAGCCGGCGTTCTGGCCGAAAAAGAAAAACGGAAGTTGCAGATGACGTTAAAAGACCGGGCGCTGGTGGAAGACTGGCTTAAGAAAGAAGCCGAGGCCAAAAAGGCAAAGGAAGCGACAGGGGGCGAAACCGAACTTTCCCCAGAGGGAGGAAAAGAAGGGGCTGCTGGCGAAGCAGCAGGCCAGATAGGGGAAGAAGCAAAACGGGAGCCGGCCGAAAAACTCATTAAAACCTTACGCCATGGCCGGGAAAGACAGCGCCGGCAAGCTTCAGAGACACTCCTGGCCTACCCGGCCGAGGAAACGCAACCGTTTGTCCAGATTCTCATAGCTCTACTCCGGCGAGAAAGGGTTGTTGACATCAGAAAAAACATCATTACCCTGGTGGGACAAACAAAAACCGAACAGGGCACCGAGGCCTTGTTGAGAATCTTCAAAAATCCTCAGGAAGACTTTCAGTACAAACTGGTGGCGCTGGCGAGTCTGGGGAGTCTTCAGGAAAAAAAGGTCATTCTTGCCCTGAGAACGACGCTGTCGGAAATGGTAGCCAGCCGCGTACGGGAAAGGGAGGAAGCCAGAAAAAATCTGGACAGCCTCCAGAAACAACTGGAAGAGTTAGAGACGGAAAAATTGACGCTGGAAGCCGAAATTTCTACTCTGGAAACCAGGAGGAACGAACTGCAGAATAAAATCTCTGGCGGCTTCCTGGAACCAGGAGCCCCGCCTGGAGTTCCTGGAATGCCGGGACAACCAGCCCCAACGTTGAAACCAGCCGACATCGTCAAAATTCAGAAAGAGATTAAGACTCTGGAGCAGCAGATTGAAGGAAAAAGGAAGCAGATAGAACTGATTCAGCAAAAACGTCAGGAGGCTGAGGAGAAAAAAATGCGTTATCTGAGCCTTCTGGCCAGAAAACAAACACAAACTGGCCAGGAAACAGCTTCAGCAGTACCAGCCGTGATGCCGCCGGAAATGGCTGGACCGGTTGAAGAAACCGAAGAAGGAAAAAACGAACAACAGTTTGCCCTGGCTTTAATTGACACCCTGGGAAGGCTTAAAGATGAGGAAAGTTTACCGGTTATTCGTAATGCCTGGCAGGAATACGGTAGCCAGCAGCACCAACTCCTTTACGACCTGGCCCTGGCCAGGCTGGGAGATTTCTCCAGGATGTCATCCCTGCTGGAAAGATTGCGGGAGGACCTGCCGGAAGGAGAAGCGGAAGCCGAGGTGAAACTGCGTTGCTCCATTATAGAAGTCCTGGGAGAATACCTTAAGGTCAAACCCGACGAGGAACTGAAAGAATTACTTCAGTATCTTGCCGAGGAATCCTCTCAGCCTCAACTCAGTGAAGCGGCCAGACAGGTTCTTGGTCTCAAGAAGAGTGAACCAAAAGAAAAGAAAAAAGCGGCCACCACTGCACAGAAAGGGCCCGGGAAGACCGGCCCTCCGGAGATACCACCCCCTGAATTCGCCAGACCCCCTGCGCCGATTACTCGCTGAGGCCACGGTTAAACTGGAAGCAGCCGGGGTGGAGGCAGCAGGTTTGACCGCCGAGCTTCTACTTTCCCACCTCCTCAAGAAACCCCGGGTTGCTCTCTACAGTGAAACTATCTCCTTGACAGCCCGGATGGTTTCTGCTTTCCGCAGGATGGTAAGCCGTCGCGCCAGGCGCGTTCCTCTCCAGTATCTTACCGGCCAGGTTGATTTTGCCGGGTTATCCTTTAAGGTTGGTCCGGGCTGTTTTATTCCCCGGCCGGAAACAGAACTCCTGGTGGAAGAAGCCATCGCTATTTTAAGAAAGAAATCAAAACCGCAAAAAATACTTGACATCGGGACCGGTTGCGGTGCGGTCTGTCTGGCACTGGTTCAGAAAGTTCCCTTAACTTCAGCCGTAGCCACCGAGGTCAGTCCAGCAGCCCTGAAGCTCGCCCGGCAAAATCGTAAGGCTTTCAGACTGACTGACCGGATAAGGTTTTACCTGACAGATCTTTTTCCTCCCGTATCGGAAAGGTATGACCTGATTGTCAGCAATCCTCCGTATGTTCCCACCAGTGAGATTGATAGGCTTTCTCCAGAAGTGCAGCAGGAACCGCACCTGGCCCTGGATGGCGGCCCGGACGGACTGCGCGTTATTCGCCGGATTCTCACCTCGGCGGCTGAGTACTTAAAACCAGATGGGTGGGTTCTTTTAGAACTGGGGACCGGTCAGTCATTCATTCTGCGCCATCTTTCTTTTCCAGGCCTGGAGTTGGCCGGTTTTCGCCAGGACCTTAGCGGTGTGGAAAGGGTGGCTATCTACCGGAAAACTGATTGATTTAATACGTCCTTCAGAGTGTGCTAAAATAAATACCTATGGATAAGTTCGTTATTGAAGGTGGAACACCGTTAAGGGGAAGCGTAACTGTTTCCGGGGCAAAGAACGCCGCGCTGCCTATTATGGCTGCCAGTATTCTTAGCGAAGAACCGACGGTCATCCACCGTGTTCCGCGGCTAAGAGATACGGAGACAATGGCGCGCATTCTAACCCACCTGGGTGCTAAAGTCACCTTTACCAACAACACGGTGGTGATTGACCCTTCATCTCTTACCAGATGGACCGCCCCTTACGAACTGGTCAGCACCATGCGGGCTTCCATCTGTCTGCTGGGACCGCTGGTGGCTCGCTGTGGTAAGGTCAGGTTTTCCATGCCTGGAGGCTGTGTGATTGGGCCCCGACCCATTGACCTTCATCTTAAAGGACTGTCCAGGCTGGGCGTGGCGATTGACATTGAAGAAGGTTACATTGTTGGCTCATCCCGTAACCTGAAAGGTGTTCCGGTTTTCCTGGGAGGGGCTTTTGGTTCCTCAGTCCTGGCTACCGCTAATATTCTGACTGCGGCAACGCTGGCGCGGGGAAACACACTGATTGAATTTGCTGCCTGTGAGCCTGAAATTGTTGACCTGGCTATGTTCCTCCGGTCGATGGGAGCTAAGGTTACTGGCGAGGGTTCTCACCTCATCCAGGTGAGGGGTGTAAAGAAACTTCACGGCACGGAATACACCCTTATGCCTGACCGCATAGAAACAGGGACCTACCTGCTGGCAGCTGCGGCCACAGGTGGTTGTATCCGGGTTAACCAGTGCCGGCCGGAACACCTTTTCAGTCTTCTCGACAAACTTGAGGAGGCCGGGCTGGAAGTTACCCGGGGGAAGAACTGGATTGCGTTGAAGGGAAAGAAATCATGGAAGGCTCTGGATATTGTCACCTGGCCTTACCCTGGATTTCCGACAGACCTGCAGGCGCAGATGATGGCTTTTCTGACTCTGGCTGAGGGGGTGAGTTCCATCACGGAAAAAGTTTATCCTGACCGTTTCATCCATGTGGGCGAGTTGAACCGGCTGGGTGCTTCTATTTCTCTGGACGGACCCAAGGCTCTGGTGAGGGGCGTTAAGAAACTCCACGGAACCAGAGTGATGGCTTCAGACCTGAGAGCCAGCGCGGCTCTGGTAATAGCCGGTCTGGCGGCTGAAGGGGAAACAGAAGTCTCCAGGATTTACCATCTGGACCGCGGCTATGAAAGGTTTGAGGAAAAACTTAGTACTCTGCAAGCTCGTATTCGCCGGGTTCACTGATGGTCATTCGGGGGTAACATGAACAAACAGAGAATACCGCTGGTGCTGTCAGGAGCCTGCGGGCGCATGGGGACCACACTAAGAAACCTGGTGGCCCAATCAGATGAGTTTACTCTTGTCGCCGCGGTAGAACGGGCTGACCACCCGCTTCAGGGTAAAGTGCTGCCGGAGAACCTTCTGCTCCAGAAAACCTTGCCGGAAGGCCGTTACGTAATTATTGATTTCAGCCTGCCGGAAGCCACCGCGACCCTCCTGGCAGAGGCCTGCCGTCTGCGTAACCCGCTGGTGATCGGCACCACCGGTCTGCAGGAGCCCCTTAAACAGAAGATCGGGGAAATTTCCTCAACCATCCCGGTTCTTTATGCCAGCAATATGAGTTTTGGGGTTAACTGCTTTTTTGAGATAGTGAAACAAGCTGCCAGGCTCTTGAACGATTACGAAGTGGAAATCGTGGAAACACATCACCATCATAAGAAGGATGCACCCAGCGGTACCGCGACCGAGCTGGCCAGAATAGTCTGTCAGGTCAGAGGTCTGAAGATAGAATCCTGCGGCCGTTACGGCCGCAGCGGGATAACCGGCGAAAGAAAACCTGAGGAAATTGGTGTTCATGCGCTGCGGCTGGGTGATGTCGTTGGCGAACACACCGTTTTTTTTGGCAAAACAGGAGAGATTATAGAACTGTCTCATCGCTGTTACAATCGAACCGCCTTCGCCGCAGGGGCCCTGGCGGCGGCTCGTTTTCTCTGGGGAAAACCACCAGGCCTCTATTCCATGGCCGAGGTCATCAAAGAACAAACTGGAGAAATTAGATGATTGTGCCGAGTGAACGTCTGCGGAAACTGCCACCGTACCTTTTTGCTGAGATTGACCGTCTCAGAAAAAAGTTAGTCAGTGAGGGACACGATGTTATCAGTCTTGGGGTTGGCGACCCGGACCAGCCCACCCCGGAACATATCATTGCCGCCTGTCAGCAGGCCCTGAGAGAACCTCGTTACCACCGCTACCCCCTGGGACACGGAAATCCGACTTTCAGAAGAGCCATTGCTGACTACTATGACCGTTATGACGGAGTCAGGCTTGATCCCGAAGAAGAAATTTGTGTTCTCATCGGTTCCAAAGAAGGAATTGCTCACCTGCCTCTAGCCCTGCTCAATCCTGGAGATATTTCCCTGGTACCTGAGCCAGGCTATCCTGTCTATCACATCGGCACCATGCTGGCTGGTGGAACCAGCCACTTCCTTCCCCTTACCGAAAAAAACAGATTTCTTCCTGATTTTTCCTGCATCCCGACCGAAGTGCTTTCCCGGGCCAAACTTCTCTGGCTGAATTATCCCAATAACCCCACCGCGGTCTTTGCCCCTTCAGAATATCTGCAGGAAGCGATTGCCTTCTGCCGCAAACACAACATCGTTCTGGCCTACGATGCTGCCTACCGGGAAATTTATTATGACCGGAGACCGGTTAGTTTTCTGTCTCTGCCCGGAGCCAGAGAGGTGGGGGTGGAATTTCATTCCCTTTCCAAAACCTATAACATGACCGGCTGGCGCGTGGGCTGGGTCTGCGGCAACCGCCACATTGTCAAAGCCCTGGCCAGCCTCAAAGAAAACATTGACTCCGGAACCTTTGAAGCTCTTCAGGTAGCCGGGACTGTCGCCCTGACCGGCTCTCAGGACTGTCTGGAGAGATTGCGACAGATCTATCGCCAGCGGCGGGACCTCTTCGCCGGGTGTCTGAAAACCATTGGCTGGTCAGCGGAGCTGCCCCGGGGTACTTTTTACTACTGGGTGAAAACACCGTCCGGTGACGCTGTGGGAACCGTTAAGGAACTTCTGGAAAAGGCTCACGTGGTGGCTACCCCGGGAACCGGTTTCGGTCCCTCGGGAGAAGGTTTTGTCCGTTTTTCTTTGACCGTGCCGGAGGAAAGACTCCGGCTGGCTATCAAAAGAATGGAGGCCCTGTGGAAGAAAAAGTAGCCATTGTTGTTGGCAGCAAGCATGACCTTGATTTCCTTGAAGGAGCCAGGGAAATCCTGAGCAGCTTCGGGGTGGCCTACGACGTGCTCACTCTCTCAGCACATCGCAACCTGGATGCGACCACAGCCTTTGCCGCTGAGGCTGAAAGCAAGGGCTACGGAGTAATCATCGCCTGCGCTGGGATGGCGGCGCACCTGCCGGGGGTAATAGCTGCGAAGACCCTTCTGCCGGTGATTGGCGTACCTTTACCCACCAGTGATATTCAGGGAATGGACGCTCTCCTGGCTATCGTCCAGATGCCGGCTGGAGTGCCGGTCGCCACCATGGCGATTGGCCGTGCCGGTGTGAAGAATGCTGCCCTCCTGGCGACAGCCATTCTGGCCAGGAAGTATCCGCGGTTGCGCCAGGCGCTTCAGGAGTACCGCGAAAAAATAAAGTGAGGGAAAAATTGCTATGGTTATGCCTTTGAAGACCATTGCTGTTTTGACGGCTGGCGGCGATGCTCCCGGAATGAACGCGGCCATCAGGGCTGTGGTCAGGTCAGCGCTCAGCTGCGGGTTAAATGTTACTGGTGTGAGACGCGGCTACCGCGGTCTGTACGAAAAAGACTTTTTTTCAATGAATTCAAGGCATGTCTCCGGAATAATAAACCTGGGTGGCACCATCTTAAAAAGTGTCCGTTTTCCTGAATTTCAGAAGAGAGAATTCAGGCAGCAGGCGGCGGAAAATGTCAGACAAGCAAGTATTGATGCACTTGTGGTTATTGGCGGCGATGGAACAGCCCGGGGAGCACTGGCCTTCCACCAGGATAGCCAGATTCCGGTGGCTGTTGTTCCAGCTTCCATAGATAATGACCTCGGCGGCACGGAACTGACCATTGGTTTTGACACGGCCGTCAATACCGCCGTGGAGGCAGTTGACCGCATCAGGGATACTGCCACCAGCCATGACCGCACTTTTATCATTGAAGTCATGGGGCGCCACTGCGGCAACCTGGCTCTTGAAGTCGGACTTGCCTGTGGGGCAGAAATTATTATTATCCCGGAACAACCTCTGAACTACGAAAAGCTTTTTCAGGAGATAACTACTGCTGACCAGCAGGGGAAAGAAAGTGTTCTGATCATTTTAGCCGAAGGCGCGGCTAAGGCTCCTGAAATGGCGCAGATTATCTCCCGGCAGTTTCCCCGGAAGGAAATTCGTTACGCCATCTTAGGATACATCCAGCGCGGGGGACGTCCCACCTATGCCACCCGTGTCCTGGCAACAAAACTGGGGGTCGCAGCTATTCAGACATTGATGAAAGGAAATACCTGTCACCTCATTGGCTGGCAGAACGGTCAGACGGTAGCCGTACCCCTGCAGGCAGCCCTCGCCAGTCGGGTCAAACTGCAGACAGGCAATCTTGACCTGACACGTCTTCTTTCTATCTGAGAAAAAGGACGACAGAATCGGTTTTTTCTGATATACTTCATCGTCCAGTAACATTTTTCGGGAGGAACCATGAGAAGCGATGTTATCAAGAAAGGCTTTTTGAGAGCACCGCACCGAAGTTTGTTGAAGGCAATGGGCTACACCGATGACGAACTTAACCGGCCGCTGATCGGAGTAGCCAATTCTGGCAACGAAATCATTCCCGGCCATATTCATCTTGATGCGGTGACCGCAGCGGTCAAAGCAGGGATTCGTTCCGCTGGCGGCACGCCTATTGAATTTCGCACCATCGGTGTCTGTGATGGTATCGCCATGGGTCATGAAGGAATGAAGTACAGTCTGGTCTCGCGCGAAGTGATTGCTGATTCCGTGGAGATTATGGCCATGGCCCACGCCTTTGACGGTCTGGTGATGGTGGCCAGTTGTGACAAGATTATACCGGGTATGCTCATGGCCCTGCTTCGTTTGAACCTGCCGGGACTTTTTGTCAGTGGGGGCCCGATGGCTGCCGGAAAACTACCATCCGGAGAAACTGTGGACCTCATCTCGGTTTTTGAGGGGGTGGGCCGTGTTTCTGCCGGAACCCTGGATGAAGACCAGCTGAGTGTGCTGGAAAACTATGCCTGCCCTGGCTGTGGCAGCTGTGCCGGTATGTTCACGGCCAACTCCATGAATTGTCTTTCCGAAGTGCTGGGCCTGGCTCTGCCAGGAAACGGCACCATCCTGGCCAATTCTGCGCGGCGCATACGGTTAGCCAAGGAATCCGGTCGGCAGGTAATGGAACTGGTCGCCAAAAACATCAGACCCAGGGATATTGTTAACTCTGACAGTTTCCGAAATGCTATTCGGGTTGACATGGCTCTGGGCGCTTCTACCAATACAGTGCTGCATCTTCCAGCCATTGCCCGGGAAGCGGAAATCTCTCTGCCCCTGAATCTTTTTGATGAGCTGAGCCGGACCACACCCAATATCTGTAAACTATCGCCAGCCTCAGGAACTCATCTGGAAGACTTAGACAGTGCCGGAGGCATACCGGCCGTGATGAAAGAGTTAAGTCGCAGAAATCTGCTGGAACTCAATGTCAGAACCGTGGCTGGCTGGCTGCGGGACATCGTTGAGAAAGCCACCATCTGGAATCACGAAGTCATCCGACCCCTGGAACATCCATTCTCGCCACAGGGCGGTATCGCCATTCTTACCGGCAATCTTGCTCCGGACGGCGCTGTCATCAAGCAGTCTGCAGTGGCGGCTGGTCTCAAAGTGTTTTGTGGGCCGGCGCGGGTCTATGATGGTGAGGAGGCTGCCCTGGAAGCTATCCTTCAAAAAAGAATTAAACCCGGTGATGTCGTGGTCATCCGCTACGAAGGCCCTAAAGGGGGACCGGGAATGAGAGAGATGCTTGCCGCCACTTCGGCTATCAGCGGCCAGGGACTTGGTGAAAAAGTGGCCCTGTTAACTGACGGCCGTTTTTCCGGTGGCACCAGGGGCATCTGTCTGGGCCACATCAGTCCGGAAGCGGCGGCTGGTGGTCCACTGGCCCTGGTGGCTGAGGGCGACAGTATTGAGATTAATCTTCAGGAAAGGCAACTCAATCTTCTTGTGTCCCCGGAAGAGATGGAAAAGCGGGCCAGAAGTTTTAAACCACCAAGTCCGGGATTGAAGGGAGTTCTGAAACGCTACCACCGTCTGGTTCGCTCAGCCAACACCGGAGCTGTTCTTGAATAAGCGGGAGAACAATCATGAAAATGATAAGACAGTTGGAGCAGGCCCGACAGGGACTACTCACCCGGGAGGTCAGAAGCGTTGCCAGAAAGGAGGGCCTGTCAGCGGAAACCCTGGCGGAGAAGGTAGCAGCTGGACAGGTGGTGCTCCTGAAACATCACGGCCAGGCTGTGGGTATCGGCGCCGGACTGCGGATTAAGGTTAACGTTAATTTAGGCACCTCACCGGATTATGTCGACCTGAAATTGGAACTGACCAAGTTGAAGACAGTGTGTCGCCTGGGAGCAGACACGGTAATGGACCTGAGCACCGGCGGTGACCTGAAGAATATTCGCCAGAGAATTCTTGCGGAAAGTCAGGTTCCTGTGGGAACCGTGCCCATTTATCAGGCAGCTGTTTCCGCCATTGAGCGAAAGGGTTCTGTCCGCCACATGTCGCCCGATGATTTTTTCTCGGCGATTGAAGAACAGGCTCAGGAAGGAGTGGCTTTTGTCACCGTACATTGTGGCATTACCCTGAAAACTGTAAACCGCCTCCAGCAACAACCGCGCACCATGTCGGTGGTAAGCCGTGGCGGTGTTTTCACCATCTGCTGGATGCTGACCAACGAGAGGGAAAATCCTCTCTATCAGCATTTTGACCGGCTCCTGGAGATTGCCAGAAAGTATGACCTGGTACTCTCACTGGGCGATGGATTACGACCCGGAGGACTCAGTGACGCCACTGATGCCTGCCAGATTGAGGAACTGATTACTCTGGGGGAACTGGTGAAAAGAGCGTGGGAGCAGGGCGTCCAGGTCATGGTGGAAGGACCGGGCCATTTGCCCCTTAACGAAGTAGCGGCCAATGTTCTCCTGGAAAAAAAGATTTGTTACGGCGCACCTTTTTATGTGCTTGGTCCACTGGTTACAGATATTGCTCCAGGCTATGACCACATTACCAGTGCCATCGGCGCCGCCGTGGCTGGCTGGCATGGCGCTGATTTTATCTGCACCGTAAGTCCATCCGAGCATCTTTCTCTGCCAACCGCTGAAGATGTGGCCGACGGTCTTCTGGCCGCCAGAATAGCCGCCCACGCGGCTGACCTGGCCAGGGGAAATCCAGCGGCCTGGAAGTGGAACCGGTCTATGGAGATAGCCAGAGCCCAACGAAGATGGGCTCAACAGGAGAATCTTTCCCTTGACCCGGAGCACTTTCATCAGCGCCGCCAGAGTTTCCTTCCGTCAAGCAGGGGTGTCTGTACCATGTGCGGCCGATACTGCTCCATGAAAATGATCCAGAAAGCCCTGGCTGAAAACAAGAAGTAAAAAATTATGAAACGCATCCGAACCTTCGGGGACGAGGTCTTACGGACCCGGTGCACTTCGGTCACCGTCATTGATGAGCGTGTCCGGCGCTGGCTACGTTACTTAAGAGAAACGCTCCTGGCCAGTAAGGGCGTAGGACTGGCTGCTCCCCAGATTGGCATCAGAAGAAGAATTTTCCTGGCCCGGAACCCGGAAACAGAAAAAGTGCTTACCTTCATCAATCCGGAAATTGTAGAGTGTTGCGGCCAGCGGATTGATCTGGAAGGTTGCCTCAGTTTTCCGGAAATTTTCTTTTCCATCCAGCGCGCCGAGAAGGTTACCCTGACGGCTCTGGATGAACATGGGCGCCGCCTTACCACTGAGGCCACCGGGTTACTGGCCAGATGCTTTCAACATGAGTGTGACCATCTCAACGGGATACTTATTATTGACTATGCCAGCGCCGAAGAAAAGTCTTTCTGGAAGGAGAGGTTAGAAAAACTCAGAGACCGTCATCGTTCCTGACTTATCTCGCATCTAACACTTTTGAATATGATACCGGAATACCTTGTTTCTTTTGATACAGGGCTCCTGCCAGTGGAGGAAGCGGATATTCTGATTGTCGGTTCAGGGATTGCCGGTTTGAGATGCGCCCTGGCGCTTCAGGGTACGAAAACTGTTCTGGTCAGCAAGGGTGGACTGGAAAATACCTGCACTTATAACGCTCAGGGCGGGATTGCCGCGGCGCTGGACCATGGCGACTCTCCGGAAAAACATCTTGAAGATACGCTGGTCGCCGGGGCTGGCTTAAATAATCGGGCCGCGGTGGAAGTTCTCGTTCGGGAAGGCATCCAGCGGGTTAGCGAATTGATGGAATGGGGTCTGAAATTTGATACCGCCGGGCAACGACTTCACTTTGGCAGAGAAGGAGGCCATTCCTGCTCCAGAATCCTTCACAGTCTGGGTGATGCCACCGGCCAGGCTGTGGCCTCTTTCCTCTGGAAGATGGTTACCAGCTCCGGAATAAAGGTCATCACGGACCTCTTTCTGGTGGACCTTCTGGCTGAAGAAGAGGGGGTAAGAGGCGCCCTGCTCCTGGACACGGAAAAGAAAAAACTGCTGGTGGTAAAAAGCAACAACATTATTCTGGCCTCAGGCGGGGCTGGTCAAATTTTTCAGGAGACAACTAACCCGGCGGCTATTACCGGGGATGGCCAGGCTGCTGCCTACCGGCGAGGCGCCGAACTTACGGACCTGGAGTTTTTTCAGTTTCATCCCACCACCTTTTATCTGGCCGGAGCTCCCCGGTTTCTCATCTCAGAAGCCGTTCGGGGTGAAGGAGGCTACCTCCGCAACAGTTCCGGCCAGCGGTTCATGAGCGATTATCACCGGCTCGCCGAACTGGCTCCGCGCGATGTGGTCACCCGGGCGATCATTGATCAGATGAAGAAGACCAACAGCACCTGCGTTTATCTGGACCTGACCCACTTACCCAAAGGCCGTGTTCGCCGACGTTTCCCGGCCATAGACAGTTTTTGCCGCAGCTACGGACTGGATATCACCAGAGACTTAATCCCGGTCCGGCCGGCCGCCCATTACTTCATGGGAGGAATTCGTACTGACCTGTGGGGACAGACCAGCATACCCGGTCTTTACGCCGTCGGTGAAGTAGCCTGTAATGGTGTCCACGGAGCTAACAGACTGGGCAGCAATTCTTTACTGGAAGGACTGGTTTTTGCCGTCCGCGCTGCCGAGCACGTGCGTGGCCGCCAGTGCCGTCCGGGCCGCACGACTAAGTGGCGTTATCGCTTTCCCCAGACAGGAGATATCCTCATTGACCGTGAAGACCTCAAACGGTCAATCAAGAGTCTCATGTGGCGCTATGCCGGCACAGAGAGAAATAGGGTAGATTTGACGGCTGCCCTGGAGAAGATTGAGAACTGGGAGCGATACGCTTTCCTGAAAGAATTCCATGAGCCCGGAGGTTTTGAAAGCCAGAACATGCTTATTCTGTCGGGTTTGATCATCAACGCCGCTCTGAGAAGACAGGAAAGCCGGGGCGCTCACTTTCGGACCGATTTCCCGGAGACAGTTAATACCTGGAAGAAGCATATCGTCATTTCCCGGCAAGATTTCTTTCTTACCGAGGCTCTCTGATGCCACCCGGTAACTTCACCTGGAGAAGATGATGAAAGCGAAAAGAGTGGAGGTGACAAAACAGCAGGTTTTCCAACGCATTAAAAACTTTAATGAAGTCTCCCTGGGGTATACCGAGGCGGAGGCAAAGCTTGAGGCCAGCCGCTGCTTGCAATGCCGTAATGCGGCCTGCATCCGAGGCTGTCCGGTAGAAATCAATATTCCTGAATTCGTCCGTCTTCTGAGAGATGGAGCTCTATCACAGGCCTTTGCCTCCCTGAGAAGCAAGAACATTCTGCCGGCCATTTGCGGAAGGGTTTGCCCTCAGGAAACCCAGTGCGAACAACTGTGCGTGCTGGGAAAGAAGGGACAGCCGCTGGCTATTGGACGGCTGGAAAGATTTCTGGCTGATTGGGCCAGAAGTACCGGTGAGGATAGAAACAAGCGAGAGACAATCACTGATAGCGGTAGCCACCGGGTGGCTGTGGTTGGCTCTGGACCGGCTGGTCTTACCTGTGCTGCAGAACTGGCCAGCCACGGAATTTCAGTGACAATCTTTGAGTCTCTTCACCGTCCTGGCGGAGTTCTGGTTTACGGAATTCCCGAATTTCGTCTGCCGAAAGCCATAGTCGCTCATGAGGTCCAGCAGGTGAAAAAAGCCGGTGTTGAAATCATTACCGATGTCGTTGTGGGAAAAACCATGACCCTGCCGGACCTCTTCCGCACCGGCTACGAGGCCATCTTCATAGCCAGCGGCGCCGGGTTACCTTCCTTCCTGGGTATTCCCGGGGAGAATTCTTTGCGGGTCTACTCGGCTAACGAGTTTCTCACCAGAGTAAACCTGATGGGCGCCTTCCGCTTTCCTGAGACTGACACTCCGGTGGATGTTGGCCGGCAGGTGGCGGTCATCGGAGGTGGCAATGTCGCCATGGACGCGGCCCGATGTGCCCTTCGTCTCGGGGCAGAAAGCGTCCAGGTTCTCTACCGTCGCACCGAACAGGAGTTGCCGGCCAGACGGGAAGAATACGAAAACGCCAGGGAGGAAGGTATTGTTTTTGAATTTCTGGTCAGTCCCACAGCCATTATCGCCGATGAAAAAGGCTATGTCACCGGTATCAAAATTATTCGCAACCGTCTGGGAGAGCCGGATGAAAGTGGCCGGCGCCGTCCCGTGCCCATCCCGGATTCAGAGACCGTGCTTCCTTTTGACACGGTTATTGTGGCTATCGGACAGAATCCGAATCCCCTTATCGCAGCCTCCTGTCCGGAATTAAAAACCGGCCGTCACGGAGAGATTATCGCTGACCCGGAGACCGGTGCTACCAGTGTTGCGGGTATCTTTGCCGGCGGAGACATCACCACCGGTGCAGCCACGGTAATCAGCGCCATGGGCGCCGGCAAGAAGGCTGCGCGGGCCATCGTCCAGTACCTAAGCCAGGGACGATGATGCTTCTCAGCCGTATCTGCCAAGTTTCCCCTGCCAGCCACTTAGCCCTTCGGTGGGGACTAAGATCGGGCCCGTCCATTTGTCAGAGTTCCCAGGACTGTGTTATCTTTGTAGTCGGAACTGCTTCTGAAGTTCAAGTGAAAGCAAGGTGATCTAACCGGGAATGAAGATTCTCAGGAGACACAGGGTAACAAGGAGGGAGAATGCCTGGCGGTTGGGTAATTCTGGGCGTGGTTGTCTTGCTCATCCTGGTCAATTCCATCAAGGTTGTCAACGAGTATGAGCGGGGTGTTATCTTTCGTCTGGGCCGGCTGGTGGGTGTCCGCGGACCAGGTCTGTTCTTTCTGATTCCTATGGTGGAGCGGATGGTCAAAATCAGTCTGCGGACATTAACTTTTGATGTTACCCCTCAGGAAGTGATGACCAAGGACAATGTTCCTATCAAGGTTAATGCGGTGGTCTATTTTCGGGTCATGGATCCAGCCAGGGCAGTAGTGGAAGTGGAAAATTATCAGGTTGCCACCGTCCAGATTGCCCAGACCACTTTGCGGGGTGTGGTCGGCCATAACGAGCTGGACGATATCCTGGCGGAAAGAGAAAAGATTAACCAGCGACTTCAGCAGATCATTGACGAGCAGACCGACCCCTGGGGTATCAAGGTGAGCATTGTGGAGATTAAAGAAGTGGAACTCCCGGAGAGTATGAAGCGGGCCATGGCCAGACAGGCGGAAGTGGAGAGAGAACGGCGTGCCAAGGTTATCAATGCCGAGGGCGAACTGCAGGCTTCGGAAAAACTGCGGGAAGCGGCCAGAATTCTGGCTGAGATTCCGCAGGCGATGCATCTGCGATATCTGCAGACAGCCACGGAAATTGCCACGGAGAAGAATTCTACTCTGGTCTTTCCTCTGCCCATGGAATTCTTTAATCTCGGACAGAAAAAGAAAGAGGAAACATAACAATAAAGGCGCAGATGCCCTTTTTTAAAGCAGCCGGGATTGTTGGTCTGGGGATGCTGGGAGGTTCTCTGGCGCTGGACATGCGGCGGCTGGCGCTGGCCGAGGTCATCATAGGAGCCAGCCGGCGCCGAAGCACTCTGGCTCAAGCCCGGAAATGGGGAGTGGTTGACGAGGTCACCACGGATATTTCCGGACTTATCGGCAAGGTTGACTTTCTTATTCTGGCCACTCCTCCCTCAGTGGTGCCAATCTATCTGAAACTTATGGCACGCTTCAAACCAGACCTGCTGGCGACGGACGTGGCCAGCGTGAAAAAGGTAATTATGGGCCAGGCGGAAAAATTTCTAAGAAAGCCCCATTTCTTTGTGGGCTCCCATCCTATTGCCGGGTCAGAACAGAGCGGTCTGAAAGCAGCCCGGGAGAATCTTTTCACCGGAAGAACCGTGGTGGTTACCCCCTCGGCTAACAATCCTCCGAAGGCCGTCAACAGGGTGATTGACTTCTGGTACGCCCTGGGCGCCAGGACTGTCCGGATGACGCCGGAAGAACATGATTTTTTTCTGGCGCTTACTAGCCACCTGCCGCACTTAGTAGCTTATGCTCTGGTGGAGGCCACGTCTGTCCTTAAGCGACCGGCTCCAGACTACTGCCTGGGTTCAGGTTTTCGGGATACTACCCGGATTGCCAAGAGTAATCCTTCCCTCTGGGCAGAGATTCTGATGGCCAACAGAAAGTATGTTCTGGCCAGATCTGCGGTCTTTCGCCGAAGACTCCACTATCTGGAAGAACTACTGAGGGCTGGAGACACAGAAAAACTAACCTGTCATCTCCAGAGAATAGTTCAACTGCGGGAGAGAATGGATGAAAAAGGCTGAGCGGTTAACACTGCTAAATAGCTGCCGGCGTCTGGTGATCAAGATTGGTACCCAGGTAGCCACCACGGCTGACAACCGTGTGGATACTTCCACACTGGAAAGTATTGTCCAGCAGGTGGCTGAACTGATCAAGACTGGCCAGCGCCAGGTTATTTTAGTAACCTCGGGGGCGGTGGCTGCCGGCATGCAGGTACTGGGATGGAAGAAAAGGCCGACCAGTCTTAACTATCTGCAGGCAGCGGCCAGTGTTGGACAGAGCAGATTGATGCGGGTGTACGAACGGTCCTTTCGCGACCTGGGGCTCAATGTTGGCCAGGTTCTGCTCACCCGGGACATCTTTCGCGTTGCCACCAGACGGGCTAATGCCAGACAAACATTGAAGACACTTCTGGAATTTGGTGTGGTCCCGATTATCAACGAAAATGATAGTGTGGCTGTGGAAGAACTTAAGTTTGGCGATAACGATACTCTGGCCGCCCTGGTGACAGAGCTTTTAAGCGCTGATCTTCTGCTGATTCTCACCGGGGTCCGCGGTCTTTATGACCATGATCCCAGAAGCGGCCGAGCCCATTTTATCTCCGAGGTCACCGAATTCAATGAGAAGATTCTGGCTCTGACCGGGGCCAACTCGGCTTCCCGGAAGGGTCTGGGGGGTATCGCCAGTAAACTCCAGGCCGCGCAACACGTCACCCGGCGGGGAGCCGTTTGCATCATTGCTCACGGCAAACGACCCTCAGTTATTCGTTCCGTCATGGCCGGCAAACCCGTCGGCACCTTCTTCTTTCCGGCTCCGGATTCCGGGTCCTCTTAACAGGAGCACTCCATGGTCTGGCAAAAGCAAATTCTTGAGAAACTGCTGGAGACCAAGGAAGCACTTTCCGCTATTAACTCCGCCGATACCCGCAGAAAAAATGACTTTCTCGGCCTGCTGGCAAACCAGCTGCGGACAAGAAAATCCTTTCTTCTTGAAGCCAACCAGCAGGACTTAAGGCGCGCTGGCACTGAGTATTCGCCGGCGTTTGTGGACCGGCTTACTTTGACGCCGGAAAGAATAGAGAAGATGGCGCTGGCCTGTCAGGAGGTAGCCAGTTTGCCTGACCCGATTGGCCAGGTAATCTGGGAGACAACCAGACCTAACGGGCTTCACATCCAGCGGGTGCGCGTGCCCATTGGCGTGATCGCGCTTATTTACGAATCCAGGCCCGATGTCACTGTAGAGGCCAGCATCCTGTGTCTGAAGGCAGGCAACGCTACCATCCTGCGCGGAGGCAAGGAAGCCGCTTTTTCCAATCAGGCCCTGGTGGAACTGATCAAGTATTCCCTGAAACAGTCAGGGCTTCCGGAAACAGCCGTCAATCTTATCACTGCTGGTGGCCGAAGAGCGGTACCCTTTCTTCTGCATCAGACAGCCATGGTGGACCTGGTTATCCCGCGTGGGGGTGAAAACCTGATTGCCACTGTGGTGAAACACAGCCGGATCCCGGTGATAAAGCATTACAAAGGCGTCTGTCATACCTATGTTGACCGGCAAGCCAATCTTGACATGGCTGTCCGGGTCACTTTTAACGCCAAGGTTCAACGTCCCGGCACCTGTAATGCCACCGAGACCCTCTTGGTTCACCGGGAGATTGCTCCCCGTTTTTTGCCCCGGATCGCCCAGGAGTTTCGTGCTGCCGGTGTAGAAATGAGAGGTTGTCCGGTCACCCGCACCTATATACCTGACGCTCGGCCGGCCACAGAGACCGACTGGGGTCAGGAATACCTGGCTTTGATCATTGCCATTCGCGTCGTCAACAGCCTCACAGAGGCCATTGACCATATCAACCGCTTCGGCACCAGGCACTCCGATGCCATTGTGACCGACGATTTAGAAGCGGCCCGGGAGTTTCTAACAAAGGTTGACGCTGCCTGTGTCTATCACAACGCTTCCACCCGTTTTACCGATGGTGGTCAGTTTGGTCTGGGAGCAGAAATCGGTATCAGCACTGATAAGATTCACGCCCGCGGTCCGATGGGTCTGGAGGAGTTAACTACCTACAAATACCTCATTCATGGAAACGGACAATTGCGTACGTAGAATAGGCATCTTCGGTGGGTCCTTTGACCCGGTGCACCAGGGTCATTTAATCATAGCGGAAATGGCCCGGGAACAGTTCCACCTGGGGAAGGTCTTTTTCGTACCAGCCTTCACTTCCCCTTTCAAACGGGCGACGCGGGCTGCGGGAAGCCAGCGGCTGGCCATGGTAAAACTGGCGATCGCCGGCCAACCTGCTTTTCAGGTCAGCGCTGTGGAACTTGAACAACCAGGTCCTTCTTACACTTACGAAACAGCAATCTATTTCCGAAAACAATTCCCTGCTGCCAGACTCTTTTTCCTTCTGGGAGAGGACGCCTTTTCAGAACTTGACCGATGGTACCGGGTTGCACAACTGTGCCGTCTGGTTACCTTTCTGGTGGCTCCCCGGAGCCGGGAGAACTTTTGCCTTCCCCGGGGCCTGAAGGTAAAATATCGTCGCATCAGTTCACCGCTGATTGACATTTCCGCCACCCTTATCCGGCAGAGATGCCGGCAGGGGAAATCAGTACGTTATCTTGTTCCGGACTCAGTCTATCTTTACCTTAAGAAAGAGCGGCTCTATGGACTGGGAAAAAATTCTTGACAGCCTCGCCCAGATAAGGGAGGAAGCGGCGGCTGAACTGGCCGCAGCAAGACAGGAGCAACAGAGAGAACTCTGGCGCGTTAAATATTTAGGCCGACGGGGCCGACTGGCGCAACTGACGGCCCTTCTGGCAGAGGCACCCCCGGCCATGAAACCGCGGTTAGGTCAGGAAGTCAACAGTTTGAAGCAGCATCTTCTGAACCTTTTTCAGGAAAGACGGCCAACCGGCAGACCAGAAAAAGGCCAGAATCTCTCCTTCCCCGGAAAAGAGATTTTCCCTGGTTGTCTCCATCCTCTGACTCAGACCACCAGGTTGATGGTTAACATTTTTGTCAGGATGGGCTTCGGCGTTTACACCGGTCCGGACATGGAAACAGACTATTATAACTTTGAGGCTCTCAACATGCCGGCCGACCATCCGGCCCGGGATATGTGGGATACCTTTTACCTGAATGAGCAACATACCCGGCTGTTGCGCACCCACACCAGCCCGGTACAGATTCGTGTCATGGAGAAAATGAAGCCACCCTTCAGAATTGTTGCCGTGGGCCGCTGTTTTCGCCGGGACCCGCTGGATGCCTCTCACAGTCCTGTTTTCCACCAGATGGAAGGTCTGATGGTCGGTTCGGATATTTCTTTTTCTC
This sequence comes from bacterium, assembly GCA_029551285.1. Taxonomy (GTDB): domain Bacteria; phylum Ratteibacteria; class UBA8468; order B48-G9; family DSTR01; genus JAMWDF01. Next base: position 28,354 of record JAKPFT010000097.1, read on the forward strand.
AGTTAAAGGGCCTTCTGATTTACTTCTGCCAGGAACTTTTCGGTTCTGAGACCAGGGTAAAATTCCTGCCCTCCTATTTCCCTTTTACAGAGCCGAGCGCTGAAGTTAGCATATCCTGCGTTATCTGTAAGGGAACTGGTTGTGCCACCTGTGGTCGTACCGGATGGCTGGAAATCCTTGGTTGTGGCATGGTTCATCCGCGGGTTTTCCGGGCGGTCGGCTACGACCCGGAGACGGTAACAGGCTTTGCCTTTGGCATGGGAATTGAAAGGATTGCTATGCTCCGGCACGGAATTGCCGACATAAGATTTTTCCTTCAGAATGACCTTCGTTTCATCCGGCAGCTGAGTGGGAGCCGGTAATGGGGGGAATTTTAGCATGAGGTACGTTTACTCCCTGTTAAGAGAATACCTTAAAGGAGACTTTCCACCGGAAGAACTGCTTCACTGGCTGGAAAGACTCGGGCTCAATCCCTCAGTTGTGGAAACCAGCCCGCAGGATATGGTTTTTGAGATTGAAGCCCCGGCCAACCGTGGGGACCTGCTCAGCCTGATAGGCCTGGCCAGGACCATCGCGCCGCTGGCAGCTCTTAAGGTCAGTCTGCCCGACATTAACTATCAGGAATCCATTACCGAAAAGTTTCCGGTGAACATTGAAGATACGCAGGACTGTCCTTATTACTCCTGCCGCATTATCCGGGGGATAAAAATAGCCCCTTCTCCTCCGGATTTACGGAAGAAAGTGGAACAGTCTGGCTTTCGGAGCAGTCTCAATGTGGTTGACCTTTCCAATTTGGTCATGGCCGAAACCGGTCAACCCCTCCATGTTTTCGACCTTTCCAGACTCAACGCCGAAGTAAGGGTCCGCCGGGCGCAACCAGGAGAAGTCCTTATTACTCTGGATGGACGGGAAAGAAAACTTGATGCTGAAACCCTGGTTATTGCTGACGCGGAAAAGCCAGTGGCTCTGGCAGGCATCATGGGAGGTGCTAATTCTGAAGTGACCGGACAAACCACCGACATTTTAGTGGAAAGTGCTCTGTTTGCTCCGCACCGGGTGCGCCGGGGCAGCAAACGAGTTGGCCTGACCAGCGAGGCCTCCCTGCGATTTGAGAAAGGGCTGGACCGGGAAACTGTTCGCTATGGTCTGGAAAGGTTGACCTGTCTCATTAAGGATTTCGCGGACGGCCAGATCGGTCCTGTTTCCTGGGCCGGAGTTGCCGAACCCCAACCGCGTATCGTGAGAATGAACCAGGAAAAATTAGCCGCTCTTCTGGGCACTAATATCCCGGAGAGTTTTCTGAAGAATCTCTTCCACCAGTTAGGCATCAGCCTCAGTGCTGAGAAAGGTCGGTATCACCTGAGGATTCCTTCTTACCGGAGTGACCTTGAGGAGGAAGTGGACATTATTGAGGAAGTGGCCAGATACTGGTCCTACGAGAAAATTCCAGTTTCCTTTCCCTGCCCTGAGATCATTCCTACACCGACTTCCAGAGAATACCTTCTTCTTGAACACCTCCAGGAACTGATGGCCAGAATGGGCTGGGTGGAAGTAATCACTTCCAGTCTCATTCCGGAAGACTGGGCAAAATTATTTAACACCGACGGTGTCCCCCTGGTTAATCCCATCTCTCAGAGCGCCAGCCACTTACGCGGCTCGCTGGTGCCAGGCCTCCTGGAGGCCGTCCGTTTCAATCTTCATCGGGGTCTGGAAGAGATGCGGCTTTTTGAGATTGGCAATGTATATCAGGACAGCGCCTGCCCTGAGGAATTGTGCCTTGGTTTAGCTCTCTGTGAGGCAGAAGATTGTTTCTTTCTCAAGGGAACCGTGGAGGTTTTTCTTCGCGAGTGCGGCGTCGGAAAAATAGAGTGGGTGCCCCTGGCCAATTCCTTAGCCGCACCTGGAGGCTGTCTGGCTGTGAAGGGTGATGGGAAAGCTCTCGGTCAGTTACTTCTTCCTGGAAAGGGGCTCCGCGACTTCTTTAATCTGGAAAAGGAGAAAATAGCCGTGGCGGAGATTTTCCCGGCGCGTCTGAGCCAACTAATTTTTAGCCCAAAATGGTTTACCGAGCCGTCTCGTTTCCCGGCCAGCCGGAGAGATTTCTGTTTTCTTTTCCCGGAGGACATTGACTGGGCCAGGGTAGAAAGGTTGCTCTGGCAACTGGCTCTGCCGATGGAAAAGATTACGGTCTTTGACATCTATCACGGAGAGAAAAATCCTCCCGGTACTATCAGTGTGAGCTTTTCTGTTGTCTTCCGTCATGCCGAAAAGACCCTGACCGCGGAAGAAATTGACCGGTTCTCTCGCCTGATTATTGACAGTCTTCAGCAGAACCTGCCTGCCCGGTTACGACAATGAGAACAATCACCATTCAGGTAGCTGGCCGCCGCTATGCGCTGGAAACCTCGCTACCCCCGGAGAGCGTCTCCGACCTGGAGAAAAACATCCAGGAAGAACTGGCCCGCCTCCAGGTTAAACATCCCAGTTCCGATCTGATTGACATCCTTGTTTTTTCTCTGATAGAGAAATGGGAACGAACCCTCTCGCTGGAACTTTCCCTGCAGAACTGTCGCCAGAGCCAGGAGCGCATGCGTTCCCGTCTCAGGCAATTGGTGGGGCTAATAGAGAAAAAAATAAAAGAGTTGACAGCACGGAAGTAGGGCTTTATAATAAGGGAAAATGCGGGGTGGAGCAGTGGTAGCTCGCCGGGCCCATAACCCGGAGGTCGGCCGTTCGAATCGGCCCCCCGCAACTTCATTTAAGAAGTCACCTGCGGCAGGAGTGCCGGCACCTGAAAGAAGGCACGAAGATGGCCTTTGGCAGAAAAGTATTGGCCTTGGACCGGGGCAGCACCAAGATTCGCGTCGCGGAACTGGAGCGCCGCGGAAACGGTCTGACTCTATCCTTCTATGAAGAACTGGCCGCACCGGTACTTCCACCCGAGGAAAGAAGAAATTTTCTCCGGGCCGAAGGCAAAGCACTGGCGAGAAAAATTCCGGCTAAGAGTGTTTTCTTCTCCCTCCCCGGAAGAGGCATCCTCATCCGGACAATCACTGCGCCCAATGTTCCTATCAAGAAACTCAAGGATATCCTGAAGTACGAGGTTCAGCAGCAAATTCCCTTTCCCCTGGAGGTTGTCCACTGGTCTTTTCAGGTGCTGGGACAAACGGCTCAGAACTTCAACATTCTTCTCGGCGCTGCCAAGAAAGACCTCATTACAGAATTTCTGGGTGATATTGCTCCTCTGGCTTTTATCCCCCAGTATCTTGACGCTGACTTTTTTGCTCTGGTTAATATCTTCCATCTGAGTCCTGATTTTCGGCCGGACGGCTGCCAGGCCATCCTGGAGATAGGGGCGCTTTCCTCCAACCTCATTATTATGGACAAGGAAAAGTTTCTTATGCGGGCCTTGACCACCTCCGGCGATACTATCTCCACGGCCATCAGCGAAACGGAAAACATCAGTTTCCAGGATGCGGAGTTGAAGAAGAAAGAGGAGGGTACCAACCTGGCCGCAGCCGCCACCACTTTGGAAAGCCTCAATACCGAGATCCAGAACTCCATTGACTACTGGCGTTTCACCATGAAAGGTCCGGAGGTGGAAAGTCTCCATTTGTGTGGTGGCACCGCCATGATGAAGGGACTCAGGGAACTCCTGGAAACTAAGTCCCGTCTTAAAACCTCTATTTTTGACCCGCTCACGGTAGTTTCACTCAATACCCGCTACAGCGCTCTCAAGGAAATTTCTCCGGAATTGGCTGTAATCGCGGGTCTGGCCTTACGCGGTCTTTCCGAAACCTTTCTCAACATTGACTTTCTGCCTGCAGAAGTTCTGGCCGGCAGGGAACTGAGGGAAAACCGTCCGTACATTTTCCTCTCTCTGGCAATGGCGGCTCTCCTGTCTCTAACGCCAACCATTTTCATCAATCAGGAAAGGGTGATGCTCCAGAGTTTTCTTTCCGAACTAACGACGGAACTGCAGCAGTACGAAAAGTTCAAACCAGAGGTAGAAAAACTCAATAATGAGATTAAGGGCCTCCAGGGAAATATTGGCACCATCAAAGGCATCCTTGACAAGAAGGCTGTCTGGCTATCACGTATCTTAGAAATCGGGGAGTCGCTGCCCAGCAGCCGGATTTACATCACCAGCTTCTTTCCTGGCGCTCCCCAGGCACCTCAGGCCGCGGCCGCAGCAGCCCCGGGTCCAGAACAGCCTGCGCCGGGTGCGCCTCCAGGACCCCCGCCCGAGGGTATGCCGCCGGGTGCACCTGCCCCGGGTGCAGCACCACCTCAGCCAGCACCGGCGCCAGCAGAGCCGGTGGCATCTTCCCAGGTAATGACCGTTCAGGGAGAGGCTATTATTACCGACATCCGCAGTTGCTTCGCGGACCTGAAAAGGTTTGTCCAGCAACTTAACAAGCTTGAGTTTTTGAGCGGCGTGGATATTACTTCCTGTGAAATCAACAAAGAAACAAATCGCCTTGTCTTTACCCTTGCCCTTAAATTCAAATGAAAAAGATAATTGCGCTCATAAAGAAACAGGCGCTGACCCTGTCACTCGTTCTGGTGGTGGCGGTTATTGGCCTGGGCATCTACCTGGTTAACAACATCAACAAGAAGAACCTGGCCATGAAGGAGGATATCAAAAAGAAGTATGCTGAGGTCAAAGGCTACGAGCGGGATAAGGCTAACGCTCCCTCGGCAGAACTTATCTCCCGCCTCAAACACGAAAAAGAGGCCTTTGCCAGCGCTTTCCAGATTCTGCTTACCAGATTCTCAACTTCTTTTCCTTCACCACCAACCTACCGCGACTTCCCCTCCATTGAGTTTAAAGAGTTTCTTTTTGCCACTCAGGACTATCTCCAGAAAAAAGCCAGACGCAAACATGTCTCCCTTCCCGGCAATCTTTCTCAGGAATTTCCGGAAACAGGTCTGGTCCCTGCCGATCAGGTTGGACCCCTTTCCTTAAAACTTGAGGTGGTCAAAAAGCTGATTGAACTGATGATTGACTCCGGCGTAACGATGGTAAGAAACATTAAGCCAGAAAATCCTAAAAGTGAGGCTTTCTACCGGGTGATGCCGATCCAGGTTTCCATTACCGGCACCAGCATGGAAATTGTTCGTTTCCTGAAGTTTCTGGAAAACCCTTCTTCCTTTTTTATTGTGGAAACCTTTGCCCTCCGTCAGGGCAATGAGGGACTTTTTGACGCGACTATTTCCCTAAATGCTTATATGTTTGAAATCAATCAGGAGCAGAAAGAAGCCTCGCCTCAGCCAGCGCCGCCGGCTCAAGCACCACCCGGCCCGGCGACCAAACAGGGATAAAACCGATGATGTCTGGTCCGCAGCGACGCCAGCACAACCGTGAGAAACTGCTGCAGTTTATCCGGCAGCGGCGCCAGATTAATGAGCGAGACCGCGTCCGGCCCGGAGCCAGACTGCTCAAGACCGCTATTAAGATACATCCGCCCAAACAATCGCCGAAAAACAAAACTGCTGCCACCCGCCCCGGTCCTGCGGCCAGCAATCGTCGCAAGCAGCGTCGGGAAAAGTTACTGGCTTTTCTCCTTCACCGAAAGGAAGAAAGAGAACTCCTGCTGGCAGCCGCCAGCCACCAACGTCAGGCTGAACGAGACAGACGACTTCAGAAGAAGGAAGCGGCACGCCTGGAGGCGATGAAGCGCCGGGAGCAGTTGCGGAAGGAAAGGCTTCAGGAGAAGGAGAGGAGGCAGCAGGAGTTAGTCAGGGTTCGTGAAGAGAGAAAGCGGCGGCAGCAGGAAGAAAAGCAGGCTAAGTTAGTCAGAAA
>JAKPFT010000098.1 GCA_029551285.1 bacterium
ATGAAAAACTGATTCATACTTACCATCCCCGGCCCATCCCTTTTCCCGCGGAACCTGATACGCTCAGTGCACCTTACCGGACTAACCCTGATTACCACCTCTGGCTGGCCGGGCTGAGAAAACATGGCACTGAGTTTGTCGTGGTCCGAAAAAGGCCTGGCCGGAAAGCCATTGAGGAATACTGGATGGAGCAGGATGACCGTTTCCGGCTGCTTTTTACCAGCGAAGCCGGCAGCATCTATCAGGTCAATCTGAGGAAACCTTTGAGAACGCGTCCCGACCAGGACTTAACCGGGCTGGCTAAGCTACCGCAGCTCCGGCAACGATAAGACATAGACCCGACGGTAACCTTCATGGATGGAGTCAAACGAAACCTGCTTTTCGTCCCGGCTCCAGCGGGGATGAAGGTCACATCTTAGCTCGTGCTTCGGCACGGGCAGTGAAAGATATCGGCCCAGCACCAGAGTTTTCTCCCGGACCGGGTCAAAAAGGTTGAGTTCCCGATAGCCGTTGATCGGGTAAGTGTCATTCAGGATTAAGGTCTCAGCCTGATTATAACTGCAATGACCGTCCACCTTCTGCATCTTGTCGCTCACCGGACGGTAACGACCGGTCCTGTCTTCCACGAGCCAGAAAAGAGACTGCCCTTCCACCGTGGCATAGACCAGTATTTCCCGGCTGTTTTTCCAGTCAAAATGAGAAATGTGATAAGTCGGTAACAGGTCGCACAGATTCTTCCCGTCAGGGTCAACAGTAAAGAGACGGGTATAGCCAGGGGTATGGGCCGCGGGAGCAGTTTTCCACCGGCAGAGGAAAATCACCCGCCGGCCATCGGGTGAGAAAAGGGTGTGGTTGAAGCGACCAGCCATCTCCCTGACATTTTCTTCCCTGCGGTATTCTAACATTCTGGCCAGGGGCACAATCAGTTCTGTGCGACCGGTTTCTATCTCCAGGCTCCACAAACCATCTTTTTCCGGCCAGTTTTCTTCCCAGACCGGGTCTGGGATACCTTCGTAGCCGTAACCAGGCCGCCAGACAGCCAGCCGGGAAAAATTCAGACTGACAGCCTGTCTTCCGTCAGGACTGACCGCACTAACCGGACGCGGCAGAATCCGTTCCTGACCGGAAACAATGTCAATAATCCGGGCGACAAATTCTCCCTTTACCCTGTCGTTGAAAAGAACCCTCTTCCCAGGCAGCCACTGCAACATCGCTCCCTGTTGAAAGTTCCAGGCAGCCGTCTGGCCGATTACTTCCACTTCTTTTGAGTTTATATCCAGCAAGCAGATTTCCGCCCGGTCATCCGCGGTGGGCGGTCTGTTTTCAAATTTTACCCGGTGAAAAAGGAAGTACTTGCCTTCTTCGTCCCAGGGGCACTTGTCATAGTAACCGAAAAAACAAATCTCATTGGCTGGAGAAAGAGCCTGGCCTTCTTGCATCTTAGTCTCCTTCCGGCAAGGTTAGACTTTTACCGCATGAGCACAGAAGGCAGCCAGGTCGCCAGTTGTGGAAAAAGAAAGACCAGCAGCGCCCCGGCTACCAGACTGAGCAGAAACGGTAGAACCCCGCGGTAAATACTGGAGAAAGGCTCCCGGGTAATGTTTTTTACCACGAAAACATTGATGGCCACCGGCGGAATCACCACGCCGACCATGACCGTGATAGCAATGACAACCCCGAACCAAATGGGATTAAATCCCAGTTGTTGCACCGCCGGATAAAAAATCGGTGTGGCCAGAACCATGAAGGCTAAATCATCAACAAAGGAACCGCCAATTAAATAAATGAGGCTGATGAGCACCATAATCGCGTAAGGCGGCAGAGGAAGAGAAACTACCCAGGAAGCAGCGATCATGGGAATTCTGGTCACCGCCAGAAAGTGGCCCAGGATGGTGGAACCGGCAATCAACATTAAAACCATACAGGCCGTGCGCAAAGCCTCAGCCACTGACTTCAGATATCCCTTCCAGCCCATCTGCCTGCGGCAGACAGCCAGTAGCAAAACGGTCAGGGTGCCGACGCTGCCCGCTTCGGTTGGCGTGAAGAAGCCCTTCATCATTCCGCCGACCACCAGCAGGAAAACGAACCCGACAAAAAGAAATTCTGGCAGTGAAGTGAACCTCTGCTTCCAGGTGGAGCGTTCGCCCTTCGGTCCCAGCCCGGGATTAAGCCGGCACCAGACCGCAATCACCAGGATGAAGAAAAAAGCAATCAGCAGCCCGGGGATAAGACCGGCCAGGAAAAGCTTACCGATGGATTGTTCCGTAATGACGCCGAAAACAATCAGGGTTACCGAAGGCGGCATCAGAATTCCCAGGGTTCCCACGGTGGCGACCACGCCCGTAGACAGTTTCCGGTCGTAACCATAACGGTCCATTTCCGGAACAGCCACGCTGGCAAAGGTGGCTGCGGTAGCCGGTGAAGAGCCGCAGATGGCTTTAAACGCCGTGGCTCCAGCCACGGTCGCCATGGCCAGTCCTCCGGGAATGTGCCCCAGAAAACGATAAGCCGTCTGGTAAAGACGCCTGGCAATCCCGGCGTTGTAAGCAATCTGCCCCATGAGAACAAAAAGAGGGATGACTGTGTAGCCGTAAGAAGAGAAGACTTCAAACAGGTCTCTGGCCAGCAGGTCCATCCCGGCGGGAAAGGAGCGAACCAGGCTGAAGCCAACAAAGCCCACCAGAGCCATGGCCAGACCCAGTTCTATCCCGGTGGGAAAAAGAAGCAGCAAAATCACCAGGCCCAGAAGTCCTAAACTCACATCAGTCATATTCGCCCCGGAAAATTTTTACCAGGTCAGCGGCCAGCACCAGAACTACCAGCCAGCAGCCAACGGTGAGGACCCAGGCTACCGGATAGAAAGGTAACTGCAGGGTAAGGGAAACTTCGCCAAACTTCTTCAGGTCAAAACCGTACCTCAACAACCTCCATCCGAAGAGCCAGAAAAGTGCCAGGCTGGCCAGTCTGGTCAGACTGTTGACGAACTGGCGAGGCCTGCGCTTCAACCTGGTCACCAGAAAGTCCACGAAAACATGTGCCCGGTACCAGGAAGTGTACGGCAGGGCCAGACCAATCGCCATGGCCCCGGCAAAACCCACCAGTTCGTAGGTGCCAACGATGGGGTGTTTAAAACCCCGCAGTACTACATCCAGCACGGTCAGCCCCATCAGAAAGGTCAGACTGGCTCCGGCGACCACGTTCGTCACCAGGCTGAGTTTTTCCACCACCTGCAGAAATTTTTTCACAGCCTCTTTCCGCGTTACTTCGCCTTTTTTAACTGGTCCAGACAGAATTTTAAGGCTTCTTCTCCGGGCAGACCCTTTTCTTTCATACTTTTGACATACTCATCCAGGATTGGCCTCACCGCGGCCTGCCATTTCTCGTCTTCACTGGCTGGCAGTGTGTAAAAACTGTTGCCCAGTTTAGCCGCGAAAACCTGGCCGGATCTGTCAATTTCGTCCCACACCTTGCCACTCTTATCAATCCATTCCTGATTGACCTGCTCTATCACCTTCTGGATATCAGCCGGCAGCGAAGCCCACCGGTCCTTGTTCATCACCACGAAAAATCCTGTGGTGTAGGCCACCGCCCTGGAAACAGTGGTGTTTTTCACCACTTCTCCCCACTTCCAGCCTTCCAGAGACTCCATGGGCGCCAGAGAACCGTCCACCACTCCGCGGCTTAACGCATCATAGGTTTCACCCATCGGCATAGCCACCGGCACTCCGCCCAGAGAAGTGACTATCTTTGCGGCCAGACCCGTGCAGCGAATTTTCAATCCCTTTAAATCCTCAAGTGTCCGCACTGGCTTTTTGGTGTGGAGCAAACCTGGTCCATGAGCATGCAGATACATCACCCTGACAGTATTAAGTTCTTCTGGCTGAAACTTTTGGTAGTAGGCATTAATCAGCCGGGTAGCCTGCAACCCGGTCTTATAGCCGAGCGGTAAATCAATCACCTCTGTCAGGGGAAAACGACCCCGGGTGTAAGCTAGCACCGACATCCCTAAATCCGAAAGACCCTTTTCCACACCATCGTAACACTTGTTGGCTGGTGTGAGGGTTCCGCCGGGGAAAAGGGTAATTTTTACCCGGCCGCCAGTCCTTTTCTCAATCTCTTTAGCCCACTCTGTCGCCAAAAGTGTCTGCTTGTGAGTAGCCGGGAAAAAAATAGAATAGGAAAGCTCAATGGGTTTGGCCTGCGGCAACGCCCTGACGGCAAAAGAAAAAAGACCCAGAAGAAAACTGAAAATCGCCAACCATGACCCCTTTATCTTCATTGTTTCCCCCATAGTTTTATCCACCTCCGACAACTTCTTCTTCCTGAAAACCATTACCCCTGATTTTTCCTGCCCACCTCCTGTTACCAATGGCTCTATTTTAGACAATAATGGTTCATCCAGCAAAACTACTCAGACATTTTCCTTACCTGGCCTGGCTGGACCTGGATGTAACGGCGACCGTCCCGAGCCGGAACAACATACTGCTGGAACCACTCCTCCAGCTGCTGTCTCAACTTTCTTTCTATATCTTTGAAACGGGATTGCCCGGAAAGATTTTTTCTTTCGTCCGGGTCATCAATCAGATGGTAAAGTTCGTGGGGACCCCAGGGATGCCGGTGGACATACTTCCATTCCTCTGTTCTGAGCATCCGCACCGGACCGTACTCATCATAAACTACTACTTCCTCCCTGAATCTTTCTTCTTCGCCAACAAGGAGTGACCGGAAACTCCGGCCTGGCAGAGACCGCTCGTAAGGAACAGGCAGTTCTAACCAGTCAAGCAGGGTGGGCATAACATCATACGCGGAAAGGAGCTGGCGCAGCACTCTGCCCTGTGGAATTTTCCCGGGCTGGCTGAAGATGGCCGGCACCTTGACTGAGTTTTCGTACATGTTCCAGGGAATAGTGCCGTTACCTTTCCCCCAGAAGCCGTGATGGCCGCAGGAAAACCCATTGTCGCTCATAAAAATTACCAGGGTTTTCTCCCGCAATCCAAGGTCGGTCAGAAGAGAAAGTAGCCGACCTACCTGCTGGTCCATGGCCGTAACTGCGGCAAAGTATCCCTGCAACATCTCCCGGTTGCCCAGACACTGGTCGGTGAGGGAAATAGCCCAGGGATGGCGTGGTTCCTGGGGACAACTCTTAAAGGGACAGCGGTCGTAAGAGCGCACGATTTCTTCAGGATGGCCGGTCCAGGGTGAATGGGGTGCGGTGAAATGAACGGCTAAATAGAAAGGCACTTTTCGTCCGGCATAGTCCTGAAGAAACCTCATGGCTTCCTCGGTAATGAGCGTGGTCACATAACCGTTTTCTACCACACATTGCCCTTCTCTGACCATGGGCGGCTGGTTATAATCTCCACCCCCGGTCTGGTGTACATACCAGTCAGTAAAACCATGCTGCGGAATCTGGGAGTCCCCTAAATGCCACTTCCCGCTCAAACCGCAGATATATCCGTGTCGGGCAAGAATATCGGTGTAAGCAATCTCTCCCTCAAGGTAGCGGATACTCCCTGGTCCAACATTGCCTTCCATGATCCAGTCGTGGATACCGTGCTGGGAAGGTAACCGGCCGGTCAGCAGTGTCGCCCGGCTGGGCGAGCAAACAGGAGTGGCGCAGAAAAAGTTTTCCATCCTTGTCCCTGAGGCTGCCAGGGAGTCAATATTGGGCGTCCTGATTTCTTCGTTACCGTAACAGCCAGCTGCCCAGACACCCTGGTCGTCAGTGAGAATAAAAAGGATGTTGGTGTAATCTTTGCTGAACTCTGCCATGGCCTTCTCCTCCACAGGTAACTCCGCGGTTGATAACTTTTCCCCGGAGGTTTCAGGACAGCCTTCCCGGCTGGCTGAAATCAACATAGAATTTCACAGATGGCACCACCAGACTGAAGTCAAAAGACCCCGGTGCCACTGGCCAGTCTTTATTCTGAGCTGTCATAATCGGTCAGGACCCGGTACCAGATATTACGGTAGCGGACCAGGTCGCCGTGGTCCTGAAGTTTCAACGGTCCCACCGGCGGATGGGCCGTATAGGGAATAATCTGACGGTGGCTGGTGGGACCAATAAGTTGCCGGTCGTGGTGGATAACGATTCCGTTCATGAAAACCGTAATCCTGGCAGGAGAAATCAGTTTCTCACCATCAAACCTGGGCGCAATCCAGACGATGTCGTAGGTCTGCCACTGACCTGGCTGGCGGCAGGCGCTGACCAGCGGTGGACACTGCCCGTAGATGGCGCCAACCCAGCCATCCGCGTAGGTAGGATTCTGATAACAATCAAGCACCTGAATTTCGTATCGTCCCATGAGAAAGACGCCGCTGTTGCCCCTACCCTGGCTTTCTCCTTTAATTACGGTTGGCTCCATCCATTCTAAGTGAAGCTGGCAGTCACCAAATTCCTGGCGGCTGGAAATATCCCCGGTACCGGGAACTACTTCCATGTAGCCATTCTCCACCTTCCACCTGGCCGGACCGCCATTTCTATCTTTCCAGTTAGATAGGTCCTTTCCGTCAAAAAGGATAACGGCATCAGACGGTGGCACCCCTGGCTGCTCCTGAGTGCTGAAAGTTCCTGGCTCAACCCGCCGGGGATGGGGCCGGCTGGCATCGTGCACCCGATACTTGCTTTCAGGTAAAAACGGCGTGTCCTGATAACCCGGTCTTTCTGCAGTCATCTTTCCTTCTCCCGTTAGTTGGCTTCTCTCAAAGACTTCAAGTCGTTTTTTACTTTTTTCTAATTCTGTCAATGGTTTTCCAACTCCTTGTCTTCCTCTCTTTCTCCACCCACTGTGTCAAAAAAGGGAGGGAATAACTGGCGAACGATTTGCGCAGGCACAGTTACAAGACAAGACGAAAAGCGGCAGCGCTCGGTAAGCGGACCGGATAATTCCATCCGGGACGCAATACCTTACTCGGCGGTGTCTGAATTCGCCACCGGGCGAATGAGTTCGCCGAGCTACCGATTTCGGCGTAGTCCTTGTCTGTGCCGAAGCACTTTGAGTGAGCCAGTTCGTTCCCTTTCTTTTCATTCCTCTTTTATTCCTTCTTTGGTTCTGCAATTCTTTATCTCTCCGCCATTACCCCCCACTGTGTCAGAAAAGGAAGGGGACAGCTGGCGAACCAGTTGCGAAGGCACAGTTACAAGACAAGACGAAAAGCGCACGCGTTCGGTAAGCGGACCGGGCAAGTCCATCCGGGACGCAATACCTTACTCGGCGGTGTCTCCAGCTCGCCAGATGGCGAGCGAGTTCGACGAGCTACCGATTTCGGCGTAGGCCTTGTCTGTGCCGGAGCACTTTGAGTGAGCCAGTTCGTTCCCTTTCTTTTCATTCCTCTTTTATTCCTTCTTTGGTTCTGCCTGTCCTTGTCTCTCTCCCTATCCTTCCCACTGTGTCAGAAA
>JAKPFT010000007.1 GCA_029551285.1 bacterium
GTATTGCGTCCCGGATGGAATTGTCCGGTCCGCTTACCGAGCGCGTCCGCTTTTCGTCTTGTCTTGTAACAGTGCCTTCGCAATTCATTCGCCAGCTGTCCCCTTCCTTTTTTGACACAGGGGGAAGGATAGGGAGATAGATAAGGAAAGGCAGAACCAAAAAAGGAATAAAAGAGGAATGAAAAGAAAGGGAACAAACTGGCTCACTCAGAGTGCTTCGGCACAGACAAGGACTACGCCGAAATCGGTAGCTCGGCGAACTCGCTCGCCCGGTGGCGAGCTCAGACACCGCCGAGTAAGGTATTGCGTCCCGGATGGAATTGCCCGGTCCGCTTACCGAACGCGTCCGCTTTTCGTCTTGTCTTGTCGCTGTGCCTTCGCAACTGGTTCGCCAGCTGTCCCCTTCCTTTTTTTGACAGTGGGGAGCAGTATAAGTCTTCAACAGAACTGACAGGTGCGCCGGGAGAAAACCATGAAATCCGGTCTGGTCATAACTTTATTTTTCAGCCTTCAGTTTAGTCTGCAGGCAGCTGACCGCGGGGTGCTGGCCCCGGTAGTTAGAAAAACCTTTGAAAAGAAAGTCGCGCCTCTGTTTGACGGACGGCTTTCGGTGGAGGAATTTGAGGTTTCCATCCCGGCCCGAACAGTAACCGTTCACCGTCTTTCTCTGCAAACTCCGCCGGGCTTTGGACAGCAACCGATGCTCACGGTGGCCAGACTCCAGTTGAAAGTGGCGCCAATGCCGTTGCTGCAACACCAGTTTGTGGTGAGAGAAGTGGTGGTTCAGGAACCGGTCTTAACCTTTTATCAACGCCACGACGGACGGCTCAACCTGGCCTTTGAACTCATGCGGCTGGCCAGGATGAAAAATGAGGAGTCTCAGCCAGCCGTCTCCATAAACATTGAGCGCGTTCTTATGGAAAAAGGAGAAATTAAATTCTTTGGTCCGGCTGAGGGAGGTTTCGTTCGCCAGATCTTTGCCTTGCAGGCTTTAGAGGCAGAACTTTCCCGAATCGTTCTGCCCAACCTCCACTGCACCCCCAGCCCTTTTTTCCTGAAGGCCAGGCTAAAGACGGCTCACCAGGGAATTGTGTCTTCCCGGGGCGAGGTCAGTCTGGGAGTCAGTCCCGTTTCCTTTACGGCTGACGCGGAGATTAACGGCCTTTACCTGGAGGACTTCACCTATCTTTTCCCCCGCGCCACAGTTACGCCGGCGGCCGGTTATGCCAGGGTGCAGTCGCGCTTTAACTGCTGGGGAACCTATCTGGAAAATCTTAATCACGTGGAAATCAACGGATTGCGCCTGAAAAGCGCCGGCGGACTGGCCGGAAAGTTATTTCTGGGGCTGCCCTGTGCCGGTGTGGCCAGAATCCTTGAGGATGAGACCTCCACCATCAACCTTGATTTTGTAGTGCGGGGTCCTTTTGACGATTTAAAGGTTGACCTGAAAACGGCTCTTGGGGCTGCCCTCCAGAAAAGTTTTCAGGAAAAGTTTTCGGACCGGGTAAGAAAGGTAATGGGCGGCTTCAAAGAAAAAGTAAGTGAAATTTTCCGCAGGGATAGCCGCCGGTAAAGTCACCCTCTGCGGATGGTGCGCAGTGAACGTAACTGCTCCTGAATCTGGTGAATGAGGTTCAACGCTTCCAGTGGCGTGATGGTGTCCAGGTTTAAGTCCTCAATCCTGGCCATAATTTCCCGGGCCAGTTCCACTTCTCTGGCCATCTCTTCTGCCAGAGTATTTCTCTCCTGAGAAAAAAGGTTTTCCTCCGCTGGAACTGGCGACGGCATCAGTTTATCTTTCAGGACATTCTTGATTTCCAGTTCCTGGAGAAGCTGACGGGCGCTGGTGATAACCTTCTCTGGAAGTCCCGCCAGCTGAGCTACATAAATCCCGTAACTTTCATCACTGCCACCGGGTCTAATTTTGTGGAGAAAAACAATCTCCTGTCCGTGCTCCTCCACCGCGACATTGTAATTCTTTACTCCGCGGAAACGTCCCGCCAGGGCGGTTAACTCGTGCAAATGAGTGGCAAAAAGAGTCCGGACTTTAAGCGCAGCCAGGTGCTCCGCCACAGCCCAGGCCAGGCTGAACCCGTCAGCGGTGCTGGTGCCACGGCCGATTTCATCCAGAACTACCAGACTGCGTTCCGTGAGATTGTTAAGAATACTGGCTGTTTCGGTCATTTCCACCATAAAAGTGCTCTGTCCCCGGGCAATTTCATCCCTGGCGCCAATACGGGTAAAAATTCGGTCAACCAGACCCACTTTCATCTCCGCCGCTGGCACATAACTGCCCAGTTGAGCCATAATGGTCAGAAGCGCCACCTGACGGATGTAGGTTGATTTGCCAGCCATGTTGGGTCCGGTGATAATCAGAAGATGATTTTTTTCGCTATCCAGAAGCGTATCGTTAGGAACAAAGGGCTCAGCACAGGAGTGTTCCACCACCGGATGACGGCCGTCCCGGATAAAAATTTCTTTCCCTTCACTGATTTCCGGGCAAACATACCCTGGTTGCTGGGCCAGCCGGCTCAGGGCCAGCAAGACGTCAAGTCTGGCCAGAGAATTGCTCCAGGTGTGCAGAGCCTGACAGTGCGACAGTACAGTCCGGGTAACATCTTCCAGCAATTCCTTTTCCCGACGCAGCACTTCTTCCTCAGCCACCACCATTTTTTCCTCAAATTCTTTTAGCTCGGCGGTGATAAACCTTTCCCCGTTGACCAGGGTTTGTTTCCTCAGGTAGTCTGCCGGCACCAGATGAAGGTTGGCTTTACTTACTTCCAGATAATAACCAAAGACCTGATTATAGCCCACCTTTAAGGAAGCGATGCCTGTTCTCTGTATTTCCCGGGCCTGTAAGTCTCTCAGCCACTGCCGGCCATTTTCCTGAAGATTGCGCCAGCGGTCCAGTTCCTCATCAAAACCCTTCCTGATAATTTTTCCTTCCGGCTGGGCCAGGGGTACCTCGGCCTCAATAGCGTTCTCCAGAAGTTCCCGGACAGCGGGTACGTCTGTCAGCGAAAGAACCGACTCTTTCTCCTGGAAAGGTTTCAGCACCTGGACCATGGCTGGAGTTTTACTCAGCAAAGTCTTCAGGGCTAAAATATCCTTAACAGAACTGGTGCCGCAACTCAAGCGGGACAAACTTTTTTCCACATCAGGAGCGTGAGATAGTAAGCGTTCCAGTTCCTGCCGCATCGTCTCTTCCTTTAACAGAATCTTAATCGCCCTCTGCCTATCTTCAATGTCTTTCCTGTTTTTGAGGGGATGGAAAATCCAGTGACGCAGCAATCGTCGGCCCATGGGTGTCCGGGTCTGGTCCATCACCTCAGCCAGTTGCTCCAGTTCCAACCCCTGACAGGCAGCCGGAGAAATATAGAGGTAGTCGTCCTGCAGGTAGAGCGTCAGACGGTCCACATGGGCCAGCGGCTGTTGATTCATTCTTTTCAGGTATTCCAGAAGGGCCCCGGCGCAACTTATAGCCAGAGGTTTGTCTTCCAGTCCAAAACCACTCAGCGAGTGGACGCGAAAATGCTCCCGGAGAGAAGTGGTTGCCATATCCAGATTAAATAACCAGTCTTCGCAGGCGGTTTCCATCAACTGCTGATGACCACTTGCTGGCTGATGCAACAGCGCGGCTATTTTCTCTTTCTGGTTTGAAGGATAGAGGCACTCAAAGACAGAGTAACGGTTTAAGACATCAAGGATTGGTTCAGCAGTGTCATACTCGCCGGCCTGGATGGTTCCTTCAGTCAGGCTGGTAAAGGCCAGGCCGAAACTTTTCTCCCCTGTTTTTATCGCCAGAAGATACCGGGCAAGGAAAGTGCTTTCATCAATGAAGGTTCCGGAAGTAATCACCCGGGTAACATCCCGTCGCACCAGCCCCCTGGCTTTGGCCGGGTCCTCCAGTTGCTCACAGATTGCCACTTTTTTCCCGGCCTTAATTAAGCGGCCGATGTAAGCATTGGCCGCATGATAAGGAACACCACACATCGGCACCTTCCCGGCGGAACCGGCGTTGCGGGAAGTTAAAACCAGGTCCAGAATTCCTGAGGCTTCCCGGGCATCCTGGAAAAACATCTCATAAAAATCGCCCAGGCGGAAAAAAAGGATGCAGTCAGGATATCTGGCCTTAATGTTCCTGTACTGCTTGAGCATCGGGGTGATATTTTCCACAGACATCGGTTCGTTCCCTGAACGAACTGGCTTTCTGCGGCTAAGGATTTAACTCAATCTCAATCTGCTGCGGTGAACTTACCTCAATCTCCGGCACATTCTGGTAGACCTTGATGACACCGGTTACCCGAATTACCTTTCCCCGATAGAGTTGTTCCGGCGGCTTTTCAAACTTTGGCCGGTCTTGTCCCCAGATAACAACGGTAAAAATCTGCTCGGGATAAGGTTTTTCCAGGTTAAGAAAGGTCGGTTTTCCTTTGCTGCCGGCTGCGTACTTGGTACTAACCACCAGACCCCGGACTGTCTGCGTGGTGCCGGCAAACTGTGCCGCCTTTGTCGCTGGAACAATTTCACAAGCGGCCCTTTGCCAGATTATCAGCAATCCGGCCAGAAAGAAAAACTTAGAAATTTTCCTCTTCATTTTCACCTGCCTGCTTTCAACCGCCTAACTAAGTCTAAGACTTGCTCCGTCTGCTGTCAATGGCACGTTTATCTTCTCTTCTCAAGTCAAACTGAAATCTGTTCTTGTCAGAAGGATGAAAAAAAAGGTATCATTAACATAATGAAGTTGTAAGAGACAGAACTGGAAACGAAAAAGGAGGGCATGATGGGTAAAATTGTGGTAGCGCTGCTGCTGGTCTGTCTTATCTTCAGTGGTTGCAGCACTCTGGAAGAACTTTCTTCTAAAACCAAGACTGGCGCCGGTATTGGTGCTGTGGCCGGCGGCATCCTGGGTGCCTTGATTGATTCCAACAAACCGTGGCGCGGTGCCATCATTGGCGCGGCTGCAGGAGCGGCCACCGGCGGCTTCATCGGCTACAAGTTAGAAAAACCTCATTCCGCCAGCATCGTAGACGACGCCGCCGCGGAAGCGGCTAAACAAAATGCCACGGTAAAACTGGAACGGACGACTGATGCCGGAGTAAAAGAAGAAATAGTCGCCACGCCCACGGGAACCAAAGGCAACTACCGGATTGTCAATGTTAAGTACTACCGGGACGGCAAGCTCATTTCCGAGGAGACCAAAGAAATAAAGATTTAAGGGAAAAACTGTTCAAAAAACGAAAGAGGGGGAAGACATGGCTTCCGTTAAGGGGACGCAGACGGAGAAGAATCTTTTGACGGCTTTTGCGGGGGAATCCCAGGCCAGAAACCGCTACACTTACTTTGCCAGTGCGGCTCGCAAAGAAGGTTATATCCAGATTGCCAACATTTTTACGGAAACAGCAGAGAACGAAAAGGAACATGCCAAGGTTTTTTTCAAGTACCTTGAAGGTGGCGAAGTCACCATCTCGGCCGGCTATCCTGCGGGCATCATCGGCAACACGCTGATGAATCTTAAAGCCGCGGCTGACGGAGAACACCAGGAGTGGAACGTTATTTACTCTGACTTTGCCCGGATAGCCAGGGAAGAAGGATTTACAGAAATTGCCAGGTCCTTTGAAGAAATTGCCAGGGTGGAGAAATTTCATGAGGCGCGCTACCGCAGTCTCATTAGAAATGTAGAAACCGGAGAAGTGTTTAAGAAGAAAACTCCGGTAAAATGGCACTGCACCAACTGCGGCTACATTCTGGAAGGGACGGAAGCGCCGGTTGAGTGTCCGGCCTGCAAACATCCGCAGGCTTACTACGAACTCCTGGCAGAAAACTATTAAGGGAAAAGACTGCGGGCTGCTACTTACAGTTCACAACCGGAATTCCGCTCAGGTGAAATGACTGAAGACAGGCCCTTCCGTCTGAACAAAACTGTTTACTATCACGACACTGATGCCGGCGGTGTCGTTTACTACGCCAGTTACCTGAAACATCTGGAAGAAGCCAGGACCGAATTTTTTCGGAGTCTGGGAATTGACCTGAAAAAACTGGCGCAACAGGATACCTACTTTGTGGTGGCCCGAATAGAGGTTGATTTCAAGGCGCCGGCCAGTTACCTGGACACTCTGAGTATTACGGCTCAGGTTAAAGAAATGAGAACTTCCTCGCTGGTCATGGTCCAGGACATTACCCGGAACCATCAACTGCTTGTCCGGGCCAGGGTAGTTCTTGTTTGTATTTCCGGCAACTTCCGACCCAGGAGAATCCCTGAGGAACTGAGACACAAACTCCAGGGCTGTCTTGAATTTGAAAGCATGTGAACATTTTTCTGACGTTTTCCCGAATGCTATACTGATTCCGACGGCAGGTTTCTGGTAGCCGCCAAGGAGGTATGATGCCGGTTCTGCTTATTCTGGTGGTGCTGGCGGTAATGGCCCTGTTTTTCTACAACAGTTTGATAGCCAAGAAAAACCAGGTGAAAAATGCCTTCGGCACCGTTGAGGCTCTTCTCAAAAAACGCTACGACCTCATTCCCAATCTGGTGGCTACAGTCCAGCGCTACCTGGAGCATGAGCGGGACACGCTCACCCAGGTGACGGAACTGCGCACCAAAGCCCTCGCTCCATCGGTTTCTGACAACGAGCGGGTCCAGCTGGACAACAAAATCACCAGGATGCTGGGTAAAATTATCGTGGCGGTGGAAAATTATCCTGATTTAAAGGCTAACCAGAATTTTCTTCAACTGCAGGCATCCCTCAACGAGATTGAGGAACAGATTTCCGCTGCCCGGAGAGCCTACAATGCAGCGGTAACAGACCTGAATAATGCCATAGAAATGTTCCCCACCAATATTCTGGCTTCCCTGATGAATCTGTCTAAGGGAACGCTGTTTGAAATTCCCGAGGCGGAAAGGCAAAATGTGGATGTGAAAGAATTGTTTGCCAGAAAGTAAACTCCGGGGCCGTTTTGCTTCTTTCCCTTTCATGGAAACATCCGAGCAACTTCACCATCTTTACCAGTCAGTTCTTCTGCCTGAACTAAGAACGCTGGAATTAGAAAGGACGAAACTCCTACGCCAGATACTGCTTTCCGGCATCGCCGCACTGCTGTTGGTTGTAATTACATTTTTACTGGCCATCCGGCTATCCCGGGGCGGCGTCTGTCTCTGGCTTTTCGCGGGTCTGGCGCTAATGCTTCTTTTTTTTCGCGGGCAAAATCGGCTGATGCTTTTCCGGCAATCGTTTAAAAGGAAAATTATCCGCCATCTCCTGAATCTTTTTCCATCTTCGTTCAGTTATTTTCCGGAGCAGTCTATCCCCAGGGAGATTTTTGAGACCAGCGGCCTTTTCCTGCGATCAATTGACCGCTACCACGGGGAAGATTTGATTACCGGCACCTGTGGGAAAACAAGTTTTTCCCTTTCAGAAGTACATGCCCAGGAAAAAGTTGTCGTCCGGACCCGTTATGGAACTTATACCTGTTACCAGACAGTTTTTCGGGGGCTTTTCTTCGTGGCTGATTTTAATAAAAGTTTCCGCGGCCGCACCCTGGTTTTACCGGACACCGCGGAGAAAATTTTCGGTCATCTGGCTCAGACGGCACAGTCTCTGAATATCTTTCGCGGCCAGCTGGTAAAGTTAGAGGACCCTGAATTTGAAAGAGAATTTGTCGTCTACGGCACCGACCAGGTGGAGGCCAGATATGTTCTTTCCACCAGTCTGATGCGCCGGATACTGGAATTCAAAAAGGCCAGGAAAGAGGAACTCTACCTTTCTTTTTTTAGCTCCAGAGTGATGGTGGCTATCCGTCACGAAAGGCCATTTCTGGAGCCGCCGATTTTCAGTCCCGTTCTTGATTACAAAAGCATTTGTGAGTATTATCAGGATATCAGCCTCTGCACGGAAATCATTGACGCCTTGAACTTAAACACCAGAATCTGGCAGTCAGAAACCTTCAGCACCCAGGATGGAAGATAGATTTGACCTCATTGTCGTGGGAGCCGGTCACGCCGGTTGTGAGGCCGCACTGGCCGGCGCCAGAACCGGGCTGCGGACACTCCTTGTTACCTTCAGCCGAACAACCATCGGCGCTCTTTCCTGTAACCCTGCGGTTGGAGGCGTGGGCAAGGGACAGCTGGTCAGAGAGCTTGACGCCCTGGGCGGCCAACTGGCTCAAACGGCTGACCGCTCTGGTCTGCAGTTCCGCCGGCTCAATGCCTCCAAGGGGCCGGCTGTCTGGTCATCCCGGGTCCAGGTGGACCGGCATCTTTTTGCCAGGATAACGCAGCAGGTTTTAGCCAGCCAGACTAACCTGAGTATTATGGAAGCAGAGGTCACCTCTTTGCTGCTTCAGGGAGAAAAAGCCACAGGTGTTAGACTGGCTGGCGGAGAAGAGATTCGCGGGGAAAAAATTGTTCTCTCTCCCGGTACTTTTCTCCGGGGAACCATTCACCTTGGTCTGGAAAGTTTTCCCGGAGGACGGTTAGAAGAAGGCCGCGTCAGTCAGTCTCTACCGGAACAACTGGCAGCCCTGGGCTTGCGACTTCTTCGTTTTAAAACCGGCACCTGCGCCCGACTTGATGGCCGGACCATTGACTTCACCAGCCTGACTCCCCAGCCTGGCGACCAACCACCCCGGCCGTTATCCTTTGCTACCAGAAGTCTGAAGATAAAGCAGGTACCCTGTTATCTGACCTATACCACCGAGCGCACCCACGCCATAATAAGAGACAATCTTGACCGCTCTCCCCTTTACACAGGGAAGATTACTGGAACCGGTGTCCGCTATTGCCCTTCTATTGAAGACAAGGTGGTCAAATTCCCTCACCATCAGCGCCATCATGTCTTTCTGGAACCGGAAGATAGAGAGGGCCGGGTTTATTACCCCAATGGCATCTCCACCAGTTTACCCCGTGATGTCCAGGAAGCCTTCATCCGAACCATACCGGGATTGGAGAAGGTGCGCATCCTTAGGTATGGTTACGGCATTGAACACGACGTGGTGGAGCCCACCCAGCTTCAGCCCACCCTGGAAACAAAACTTATCAAGAATCTGTATCTGGCCGGCCAGATTAATGGCACCACAGGATACGAGGAAGCCGCAGTCCAGGGATTGCTGGCCGGGCTGAATGCTGCGCTCTCCCTGAAAGGTAAACCTGCCCTGATTATTGGTCGGCACGAGGGCTACATCGGCGTGCTGATTGATGATCTGGTCACCCGGGGTACAAATGAGCCTTACCGTATGTTCACCTCCCGGGTGGAGTACCGGTTGCTGCTGAGAGAAGATAATGCCGACTTGCGCCTGACTGAAAAAGGGTACCAGGCTGGTCTGGTGAGCGCGCTGCGCTGGCAATCCGTTCAGGAAAAGAAGAAGAGGCTGAAAAAAGCACTGGAGATTTTTGAGAAAACAAAGCTTACGCTCTCCGGGCAGAAACACTCCCTCAGTGAATGGCTCAGACATCCGAATTTTAATCTTTTCCAGCTATCAGAATTCCTGCCAGAGACTTTTCCTGACGAAATCCTGGAGGAAGCCGTCATTGAGGTCCGCTACCAGCCCTATTTCCAGCGACAGTTGGCGGAAATGAAACACTGGCTTGAACTGGACAAAATTAGTCTGCCGGAAGCTTTTGATTACCGGACTTTGCCCGGGCTGTCCCTGGAAATCAAGGAAAAACTTTCCAAGGCCAGGCCGGCAACCCTGGGTCAGGCCTCGCGCCTTTCGGGTGTAACCCCAGCGGCGATTTCTCTGCTGCTCTACGCTCTGAAGAAAAAACACACCCGGAGAAAAGGAGCCGTGGCCGAACCCCGAGGGTCTGAAGACTAATCGGGAGCTGCAGATGAGACTCTACCGAAAATTCTCCGCTTATCTGAAAGAGAAGTTTGGCTGTCGCGTCCACCGTCTCTGCCTGAATGCGCATTTCTC
The DNA here is from genome assembly GCA_029551285.1 of bacterium. Taxonomy (GTDB): domain Bacteria; phylum Ratteibacteria; class UBA8468; order B48-G9; family DSTR01; genus JAMWDF01. The sequence goes on from JAKPFT010000007.1 coordinate 9,913, forward strand.
CTGCCCCAACCGAGACGGAACCATTGGTTCTGGCGGTTGTCTTTTCTGTGACAATCGGGCCTTCAGTTTGACTCAGACCATGGCCGGTGATTTAAGAGAACAGATTATCCGCGGCCAGGAATACGCCATAAAAAGATACAGAGCCAGCAGATTTCTGGCTTATTTTCAGCCTTACACCAACACCTATGCGCCGGTAGAACGCCTTCGGGAAAAATATGACATCATCAGAGAATTCCCGGACATCGTTGGCCTGGCTGTAGGTACCAGACCGGACTGTCTTGATGAAGAAAAACTTGACCTGCTGGCCAGTTACACTGACCGCTATGAGGTCTGGCTGGAACTGGGGCTGCCCAGTATCCATGACCGGACGCTGCGGCTGGTGAACCGGAATCATACCTACGGTCAGTTCCTTGAAACTTTTGCTCTGGCCAGAAAAAAACCGTTGAAAATCGCCGTTCATGTGATGCTGGGGCTACCAGGAGAAGGAGAGAAAGAAATTATGGAAACAGCCAGGGAGTGCGGGCGACTGGCCGTTGACGGCATTAAAATCCATCCCCTTTATATTGTCCGGGGCACCCCGCTGGAAGTTCAGGCTGACCGCCTGGGAGTGCGGCTTCTTGAGTTAACCGGTTACGCTTGTCTGGCCGGTAAGTTCCTGGAGTATCTTCATCCGGAAACAGTGGTCATGCGCCTGACCGGGGAGTGCCGGGGCGAACTTCTGGTCGGGCCGTCCTGGGTTAATCAGAAAAGCCAGGTGCTCAGGGCAATAGAGGCCTGGCTGGTGGCTCATCAGACTTTTCAGGGTAAAATGTTTTCCTTTAATTGCGAGAAAGGCCAGAGATGAGGCAACTTTTGCTCAGCGTAGTTTCCGGAAGGGCTTCCGCAGTTCAGGCCCGCTACCACCACCGGCATCATCTGCGTCTCAGGGTGGAAAACGGCCGCGTGACCCGGCTTTCGGCCAGCGAAAAAGAAGGGGTAGCCATCAGGGTTTTGCAAAAAGGCGTCTGGGGATTTGCCAGCACCTGTCGGCTTTCCCCCGGAGAACTGAAAAAAACCTTTGAGGAAGCCAGTCAGGCGGCCCTCTGTGGCGCCGGTCTGAAGCCGGAGTTTCCCCTGGCAACAACTCCTGCCAGGGGGCATCTGGCCGTCAGGGAAAGAGAGCCACTCTCCAGTATTCCCCTGGAAGCAAAACTGGCCCTGCTGCGAAAAACTGACGAAAGGATGCGCCATCTTTCCCCAAAGATTGTCAGCACTGTAACCGGCTACGAAGAAATAATTGATGAAAAAATCATCGTCACTTCTTACGGGAGTGATGTCAGCTACCGGGATGTCAAAGCCGACTTTCAGGCTCTGGCCTTTGCCGCTGACGGAGCAAGGCTGGAATACGGCCGGGTCAGTCTGGGAGCGACCGGCGGCTGGTCTGAACTTTTTCGGCATACAAAGGAGGAAGCCATCCCGGAACTGGCTGTCTCCAGTGCCCTGGAAAAAGTTGCCGCACAGCCGGCGCCGGCTGGCGTTTTCACTGTGGTTCTCCATCCCAGTCTGGTGGGTATTTTAGCCCACGAAGCTATCGGCCATACTGTGGAGGCTGATTTCGTTCTTTCCGGCTCCATTGCCAGTAAGTTTCTGGGCCAGAAAATTGCTGCAGAAACGATTACCCTGGTGGATGACCCGTTACCACAAGTTGACCCGGCAGCCAGCGGAGTGGTTCTGGTGGATGATGAAGGCAATCATCCCATTAGAGCCACCATCATTGAGCAGGGTTATCTGAAAGGTTATCTTCATAATGCGGAGACAGCTGGCATTTTCAAGGTTGCCAATACAGGCAATGCCCGGGCTTTCACTTACCAGGATGAACCGCTGATCCGCATGCGGAACACTTACATTTTACCTGGCAACCTTGAACCGGAAGAGATTATCGCGGAAACACCTTCCGGGCTTTACCTGAAAGGACTGGGCCAGTCCGGCCAGGCTGATGCGAACGCAGAATTCATGTTCGGGGTGGATGAAGCCTGGCTGATTGAAAAGGGGAAACTGACCCGTCGGGTCACCGGAGTGACCATTTCCGGGCAGGCTTTCGCTGTCCTTTCTTCAGTGGACAAAGTGGGTTGTGACCTGCTCCTGAATAGCGGGGCGGGTTATTGCGGGAAACATCAACCGGCCAAGGTTGATGCTGGTGGACCTCATCTGCGCTGCCGGCTAAAAGTGGGGGGTAACCGGTGAATCTAAAAGAGATCCTAAAAGCAATGAAAAAAGAAGGCGCTGACCAGGCAGAAGTTTCCTGTCTTCGTTCTTCTTTTAGAACTGTCACTTTTGAGAACAACCTTTTGAAGAGCCTCCATTCTACGACTGAGACCACCTGGCGTCTGCGGGCGGTGGTGGAAAACCGCCTGGGCAGTTTCTCCACCAACCGTCCGGAACAACTTCTAAGTGCTGCCCGGCAGGTCGTGGCCATGGCCAGAGCCAGCCTGCCTGACCCTTACGCGGTGCTGCCCTGCCCCCAGCCAGTACAACCGGTACCCGGTCTTTTCCACAAACAAGAGGTTGACCTGAAGGAAGTTTTGCAGGCAGGTTGCCAGCTGGTGGAGACCTTCAGAAAATATGACCGACGGGTCTCGGTTGATTCAGCCAGCGTAGAGGTGACTTCATCAGAGGTGGCCATCGTCAGCACCCGGGGTGTTAAGGCTGAAGAAAGACGCAGTTGCACGCAATATTTCCTTATGGGGCTGGCGGCTGAGGGAACAACTGTTTCTTCCTTTGACTATCGGTTCAACGCTGGCGTCTCCTGGAAGGAGACCGTTGCCAAGATTCAGGAAGACGCCATCCAGTTAGCCTCAGAACTTACCCGGTCACTGGGAGCCAGAACGGCGCCAGTCTTTACCGGAGATGTTCTCTTAAGTCCGGAGACAGTGGCTGATTTTATCTCCGCACTTGATTTCCTGATTAATGCCAGAAATGTTCAGGAAAGGAGAAGCCGTTTTGCCGGTAAGATTAACCAGCCGGTGGCTTCTTCCTGTCTGACAATCGTTGATAAGCCGCTCCAGCCGGGGTTGCCCTGGTCAACTTCGTTTGACAGCGAGGGAGTGGCTACCAGAACTCTGACCGTGGTGGAAAAAGGCGTTCTCAGGGCATACCTTTATGACACCTATGCGGCTGTTAGAGAGCAAAGGTCCTCTACCGGCCACGCTGACGGGCAGATGCACCAGCCGACCTTAGAAGCCACCGCTTCTCTGAAAGAAATGCAGTCCGCGGTCCGCCGGGGTGTTCTGGTCAGACGTTTCAGCGGTAACATCAGCCCGATAAACGGTGTGGTTAGCGGTCTGGTTAAGGGTGGCTGGTACATAGAAAACGGACAACTTCTCTATCCCATCACCGACACCATGCTCAGCGGGGATTTTTTCCAGATGCTGAAAAAAGTGGTCGCCATCTCCCGGGAGACTGAACCGACCCCCTGCGGATATCTTCCTTACATGCTGGTTGAAGGGGTCACCATCCTGGGTGACGAAGATAAAGGTACGTGAGGCTTTCCCGAAATGGACCACGCCGACAAAAGAATGGCCCTGAAACTCCGAGATAAAGGAAGTAGTGAGGAAGTAGTGAACAAAGGTGTCTGACTGCGCGAAGATTTCTGTGCACACGGTCTCGTCGCAGACAAGACTGCGCAGGCAATCGGTTGCTGGTGCGAACTCATTCGCTTTGGTGGCGAGCTGGAGACACCGCCGGGAAAGGTATTGCGTCCCGGGTGGAATTGTCCGGGACGCTTACCGAACGCTGCCGCTTTGCCTGCCTGTCTTGTAGCTGCGCCCTGGGATAGCG
>JAKPFT010000030.1 GCA_029551285.1 bacterium
CGGCCTATGAACTTTATCCGCTCATCCATAACACTTTTCTCCATCCATGGCATATTCCCCTCCTTCTCAAGAGGTTAATATACCAGAATGTGTAAACTATGTCCCCGGAATGTTGTGTTAAGGATGTGCCCGGAACGTACCCGCATAAGCGGAGGGGGTGGGATTTGAACCCACGGTACCGCCTTTCGACGATACAACGGATTAGCAATCCGCCGCACTAGACCACTATGCGACCCCTCCGTCTTTACTACATTATAACTTTAAAGAGCAAACCTATCCAGCCGTATCTTCCAGTCCGGGGAAACTTTCTCCTGTTAGAGCAATCCTCTCAGCATGGTGTTTTCCTCCCGGGCAGGCGCAAGGATATTTCCTCTTGTCAGGAACTTTTGAACATCCGTGATTTACCCGCAGCGTTCTCCATTTTCTGAGTGCTTTCACACTCTTTTTGGCCTTCAAGTTAATCTTGAATTTTTTGAAAAACTTTTCTCAGGGCCTTTTCCCTGATAGTAAAACAAGCATTCTGACGAAGGTTTCAGTCCGCCTCTTTCCAGAATGTCGCCATGGCCTGCACTCCGGCTTTATGAAAGTGTCCTTTGTTCTTGCCAGGTTAACGAAACCGTTTCTCAGGTAATCATTGCCCTCAATTCCAGCTGTTCCAGTCTGGTGACGATAAACCTTGCCCTGGCCAGGACCATTTCTTTGTCTTTCTGTATTTCATCTGAAGGGGGTATTTTGTCCAATTCGGATAGTACCGAGAGCACGTCACTGAGGATGGAGGAACAATTCAGATAGAACTTCTCCCCGACATCTATGAGAACCGGAGCGCCTGTCCCGGTCGGCTTCCCACGTAGAACTCCATAAACGTAGCAGGAAAGCGCAAACAACAGGTGCTTTATTGCCTCGCGATAATTTTCTTGTTCACGCTTAAACTGGGCTAATTCCAGATGTAATTTGAATTTATTCTCAGTTTCTTTTTCCACTTCCAGCGCTTTCTTGTACACCTGTTCTGCCTCTGTCCGCCTCTTCAACTCCCGGAGCACCCAGGCCTTGTTCTGCAAATACCATGCATTGTCCCCTTCCCGCTCAACGGCTTCTTCAAAACACTCCAGAGCTTCTTCTTCACGCCCCTGGGAAGCGTAGTAGCAACCCCTGTCAGCGTAATCGCTCGCTGTACAGGGGAACTGTCTTCCTCTTTCTGTGAAGTCCACATCCGTCAATATCATCCACACCATCGTAACTACACTAACAACAAGGTTTTCATTGAGATTAACTTGCCCATTCTTATCCGTGTGGATTTCTCCACTGAGTTCAATCCAGGCCTCTTCAATCGCTTCTTTTTTTTCTTCATATTCTTCCACTGGAAAGCCACGGGCTGATAAGCTTTCTGCGGACTGCTTGTACTCAGCAGCTAAAATGTCTGAAATGAGGTCTTTCGTGAAAGGAACCCGGCTGTATGGAATGTAGCCCTCTTCAGCCAGTATGCCGAGAATCTTCTGGCCCCATTCTTCATTAATAGCTTTATCTCTCAGGGCATAAAGACTGCTGAGAAAATCTATCGCCTCCTGTGTTTTGGGGTCAATCATATTGATAAGTTTTACCCCTCCAGAGTGGTGGCGTAAATAGTAAGCCAATTACAGACGCTTTTTCCATTTTTGGAGAATTTGAAAAATAAACGGTCGGAAAACGCTCTCAGGAATACTTCTCAGGCGGTGCGCTCCAGTCTTCCTGAACACAGGCATTACCGCAACAGATTCAAGAAATTAATTCCCGGATTCCCGGTCAGGTTGCTTACTACCTTAAAGGGCTGCTGACATCCCGTTTACGGCAGAATAAATCGTGCGGAAACTTTCCCCGTATACCACTCCTCTTTTGCTGGAGCATCCCCCTTTTTTAAAGCCCGCGTGGCAATTTTTTGTTAGCTGCCGGCTTCTCCATCGGTCCCGGTCTTCCGGACAAGTCTTATGGGGACCCTTACTTCCTCTCGGGGCACTTCTTCAAACACAGGAACCAGTCCAGGCAGCGATAATCTTTACCCGCCTGTTCCACCCTTTCTCTTGCCTTCCCGCAGGAACCCGGTGGCGGAATAATCACTTCCTCGCCGGGCTGCCAGTTGGCAGGTGTGGCAATGCCGAACTCGTCGGAGTACTGCATCGCTGTCAGTAATCGCTTAATCTCTTCCATATTCCGGCCGTTGGAAAGCGGGTAATAAAGGATAGCCCGGATGACACTGTTGGGGTCAATGATGAAAACAGCCCGGACTGCCTGGGTATTACTGGCACCCGGCTGGAGCATGCCGTAAGTCCTGGCTACTTCCATGGTCAGGTCACTGATTACCGGAAAGGTCACTTCCACATTCTTCATCCCTTTGTACTCAATCTTTTCTTTAATGGTCCGCAGCCAGGCAATGTGACTGAAGGTGCTGTCAATGGAAAGACCGAGCAGTTTGCAGTTAAGCGCTTCAAACTCTTTCTCCATGCTGGCAAAAGTCATGAACTCAGTGGTGCACACCGGAGTGAAATCAGCCGGATGAGAGAAAAAGATGACCCACTTTCCTTTATAATCGTCCGGAAAGTTAATCGGACCCTGAGTGGTTTCAGCCTTAAAAGACGGCGCCTTCTCTCCAATCAATGGCAACCTTCTCATTTCACACATTTTTCGCCTCCTTGCCGAATGGTAATCCTGAAAACGCACACCTTTTCTTTCCCGACTGTTTTTCAGTGCTTCTGGCGCCCTCCTTTGTTTAACTGGCTGAAGTTAAACCCGTAAGCCAATTTCCCCGGGCAGATAATATCGCTTTCTACTCCATGACCCACGGCTTTCTCCGGCGGAACTCGTTCCTGAACCTGTTTTTTATTTTCCCCTCTTTTTCCAGATGAATCATACAGGCCCGGATGCAGCCCCTGGCGCCTTCCAGCGCCCGGGAGTAGACCACCACCGGTGAGGGCTCGCCGGTGAAAGGGTTATACTTTTTGTTGCTGCCAGCAAAAGCCTTTGTGCAGGCGTCCACGTCAAGTTTTCCCCATTCCACCTCCCGGCCGGCAATCCTGACTTTCACCGTTTCCGCTGGACTGATGGCCTGTCCGGTACATTCTTTCACGCAGAGGAGACACCGGTCGCAGAGTTTCGGTCCTTCATAGAGCGGGTCTGGTTCCAGCGGCGCATCCGTCAGCAGACAGGCAAAGCGCTGCCTGGGGCCGAACTCCGGCGTCAGAAAGACCTTGCTGTAACCTATTTCGCCCAGCCCGGCGCAGAAGGCGGCAATCCTGAAGTGGACAAAAACATCAGGCGCTGGCCTTTCCGGAGCAACAGGTCTTGACCAGTTTTCCTTTACTCGGCCGGTCGCATAATCTATGGCCGGCCAGTCGTAGTAGTCGTTGGGAATGGGCGTAGCCTCATAGCCCTCGTCCTCAAGATACCTGGTGAGCTGCCAGAGGATCATCGGGTTGTAAATCCGGTTAATGCCGCCGTAACCCATGGAGGAATAAGAAAGAAAATAGGTACCTTCTTCAATGCCGCGCAGCGTGCCCCGGGGAATTCTGGTGGCGATGACGATCAGGGCTCTGGCTTCCGGGTTGATGTATCTGGGGTCCATCTGTCTGGGCGCGCCTTCAAACCTGTCCAGAGAAGCAATACCTACCAGGTCCGCGCCCATTTTTTTTACAGCTTCTTTGACTTTTTTTGAGGTAATCATCATGGTCCTTTCATTACCGGGTTTTGAGAGTGATGGTGCAGAGATTTTACCACATTTTGTGCCGGCCAGGGTTGGGTGTCACCAGAAAGTCTTGACAGGCAGAAATCTTACGGGTAACATTGTATTTAGTTGGTTCAGGGTGCTTCGGCTTAAAAGGGAAGTGCAGACACCTGAACAAGGTGGAAAGCCACGCTCCCGGCGCTGTCGGAGCCGACAGAAGGCGCTCCACTTCAGTGGAGAAAAGTCACTGTCCGCAAGGATGGGAAGACAGCCTGAAGGATGAAGCTCCAGTCAGAAGACCTGCCCTGAACTGCGGTAAACCGGCTTCGCGAGGCACGAAGTCTGGTCAGGGGTAACTGGCAGGAGGTTTCCAGTACCCGGGCGAAGGAAACAGGGTGCAGCCCGCCGCGTGCGGGCTTTTTTGTTGCCTCAGAAACCTGGAGGAAGAGATGAGAATTGAGGTTTTGTCGGCTGGTCGGAAAAGGGGTGGGTTCACCCTGATTGAGCTTTTAGTGGTGGTCGCCATCATCTCCATTCTGGCGGCCATGCTTCTGCCGGCGCTTTCCAGAGCCAGGGAGAAGGCCAGAGGCTCGGTCTGTATGAGCAATCTGAAACAGATTACCCTGGCGATGTTTCTTTACGCTCAGGATTATGAGGAGTACTTCCCGCCCACTTATTACTTTACGGCCAGCAGCGAAATCGGCTGGGACTTTGCTACGGATGACTGGTGGACGAGCAACAGGCCTGGATTGCTGGGTCCCTATCTTAAAGGTAAGGTCTTCAGTTGTCCCTCCAAAGCCGTGGTGAAGTCTTACGACCGGCCCTACACCGGCTATGCTTACAACGCCACCTACATTGGCGGGGGCTACTCTGTCTGGAACGGTCAGCAGGACCCACCGGTAAAAATCAGCCGGATTGTTAAGCCGTCAAAAACCGTGCTTTTAGCCGATAGCGCCATCTGGTCTTCCTGGACCAACGAGGTCATCGTAAACAGTTACCTGCGGGCGCCAGGGGACCCAAGTTACTTTGGTCCGAATGTTCATTTCCGGCATAACGGGATAGCCAATGTGGCTTACTGCGACGGCCATGTGGAGGCTGTCAGAGCCAAATACAATGTCAGTTCCAATGACGCCACCCTGGCGGATTTATCCTCTGACGCCAGCGCTTATGATTTACAGTGACCTGAAAAAAGGGCTGCTTTCCAGCCTGCTGCTTCTTCTGGTTAACACCGGCCAGGCTGAACGGCTGGTTTCTCTGGGCACTTATCCAACCCAGAACCTCTTGCTGCTTGATCTGGTCGAGGAACTGGTGGGCGTAACCATCCACGAACCGCTGGAAATCAGGCAGGGACGGGAAATCATCGGCACCCTGTGGGAGCCAAATGTAGAGAAGATACTCTCCCTGCGGCCAGATGTGGTGATTGCTTCCAAGGAGGGTAACCGGCCGCAGAGCGTGAACAAGTTGAAGGAACTGCATCTGGAAGTTCTTCTCCTGGAAGAGGTACGCACCTTCCAGGATGCCTGTGACAATCTTTTGAGCATAGGACGGCGTTTCCAGCGGCGCAAGCAGGCGGAAGAGATGGTGCACCAGATGAAGGCTGAACTGGAGACCTTGCGCCGGCACCGTCCGCAAAGGAAACCGACGGTTTTTTTCTGCCTGGGATTGAAACCCCTGGTCACGGCTGGCCGGGATTCCTTCATCCACCGGATGATAGAGGATGCCGGGGGCGAAAATCTTTTTGGAACGATGGCCGGGAAATATCTAACCATCAGTCTGGAAGAAGCGGTGCGGCGCAATCCGGAAGTGATTATCACTCTGGAGATGGAAGCCCAGGCTGATCCGGACTTCTGGAAAAGGTACCCTGGTCTGAAAGCGGTCAAAAGCAGCCGCGTCTTTATGGTGAGCAACGAACTTTTTGCCAACCCGACCCCCAGGCAGTACCTTCTGGCTGTCCGGTATCTGCGGCAACTGCTGTTTCCCGGGAGAGAGAGGGCCGGCCGATGAAAAAAATAATACTTCTGGCCGCGGTGGCCCTTGGTTCTTTGCTGGTGGCGCTTTTCCTTGGTCCCGGCAAGATCAGTCCGGTTCAACTTGGCTGCCTCCTGAGCGGTAGCGGGGTGGAAAAGACAATTCTGTTGCAAATCAGGTTGCCCCGGATTCTGGCCGGTTTCATCGTTGGCGCCGGGCTATCCGTGGCTGGAGCCGCGCTTCAGGCTCTCCTGCGCAACCCCCTGGCAGAAAGTTATACCTTAGGACTTTCTGGCGGCGCGTCGTTGGGAATATGTCTGGGCATTCTTCTGCGGCAGACGCTCTGGCTGCCGCTTTTTTCCTTTTGCGGGGCTATGGCGGCAATGGGTTTAGTGCTGGGTCTGAGCCAGCGCCATCGTTTCTCCGGCGCCACACTGGTCCTGCTGGGCGTGGTCCTGAACTTCATTTTCTCTTCGTTTGTGCTTTTCCTGCTGGCCGTCTCCAGGAATGAACGTTTTTACCAGGCTTTTTTCTGGCTGATCGGCGACCTTTCCTGGTTTCCCCAGGCCGCCCTGAAACTGGCGGCTCCGGTGATGGCCGGGGTCACGGTCTGGCTCTTTTTTCAGAGCCAGGTGCTGGATGCGCTCAGTCTGGGTGAAGAAAAGGCCGCCACGCTGGGACTCTCTCTGGGCGCGGTCCGGCGCAACACAGTGGTCGCGGCTTCTCTGTTAACCGGCTGCAGCGTTGCCCTTTCCGGGGTGGTTGGTTTTGTCGGACTGATTGTTCCGCATCTGGTGAGAATAATGTTAGGGGCAACCCACCGGAAGGTGCTGGCTGGTTCTTTCCTGTTAGGAGGAGCCTTTCTGGTCTTTGCTGACGGCCTGGCCAGAGTTCTCATCCGTCCGCTGGAGATACCGGTTGGGGTCATTACCGGCTTTTTCGGCGGGCTGTTCTTCCTTTCCCTGTTGCTCGGTCAGCGCGGAAGAAGGGTATGGTGACGGAAAAAACAGACTTTTCCCGGGTTATTCTTTCGGCGGAAGAGGTGACCGGCGGTTATGGTCAGAAAACGGTGATTGACCGGTGTTCCTTCAACCTGGAGGAAGGGGAATTTTTGGGGATTATCGGGCCAAACGGTTCCGGGAAGACCACGCTGGTGCGACTTCTGACCGGTTTGCTCAAGCCCTTTTCTGGAAGGATTTACTACCGCGGCCGGCTGCTTTCCCGGATACCGCCGGTGGAGCTGGCCAGGCAGGTAGCCTTCCTGCCAGCCAGCGTGGAAACGACCTTCCCCTTTACGGTGAAGGAGTTTGTGGCACTGGGGCGTTTACCCTTTTCTCCTTTCTGGAGACCGCCTCCGGAAGGAGAGGCAGTGGTTCGGGAAAGTCTGGAACTGGTGGACGCGGCAGCGCTGGCCGAGGTCTCTGTCAGAGAAATCTCCGAAGGAGAACGTCAGCGGGTTTTTCTGGCGCAGGCACTGGCACAAAAACCCCGCCTTCTGGTGCTGGATGAACCGACCGCTCACCTTGACATCGGCCACCAGTTAAGCGTCATGGACCTTCTCCGAATGATGAACCAGAGGCAGGGATTGACGCTGGTCTGTGTGCTTCACGACCTGAACCTATCCGCGGATTATTGTGAGCGGCTCATGCTGCTGAACGAGGGCAGAATTTTTGCCACTGGTCCTCCGGAAGAAGTGCTGCAGCCGGAAATTATTGAGGCTGTTTATCGCGGCCGGGTGTTGCGTGGCCGCAGTCCGGCCACCGGCCGGCCGCATCTTTTTGGTCAGCCGCGGGCCGGATGAGTTTTAGCCGCAGCCAGGTTTTTCTTAGCCACCAGGTAGCCAATAATTTTGTAGGCCAGTTTCGCGGTGAGAAAACAGGCCGGGGAAAAGAAGTTCTTTGGGGCCAGTTCCACAATGTCCGCACCCACCAGTTCTACATCCTTCCGCTGCAGGAACAATCTCAGGAAACGAAGCGTCTCCCACCAGAAAAAACCGCCGGGCTCGGGCGTGCCGGTATCCGGAAGGATTGCCGGGTCAAAAAAGTCAAGGTCAAAGGTCAGGTAGTAAACACCAGCAGGCGCTTTCTGACTGAGTTTTTCCGGCCAGTCAGGCTTCATGGTGTGAGCCCAGTGGATGGTTACCGGCGGTTTTTCTTTTTTCAGATAAAGGCTTTCTTCCTGGCACAGGCTACGAATGCCGACCGAGTAAACCTGGCAGCCGGTTTCCACGATTCTTCGGACCGCACAGGCATGGTTGTAAGGGGTGCCCTCGTAACTTTCCCGCAAATCCGCGTGAGCGTCCAGGTGTAACACCCGCAGTTGCGAATAGAACTTTCGGTGGGCTTTGACCAGGGGCGGGGAAACGGAATGTTCTCCGCCCAGAGAGAGAATAAACTTTCCCCGGTTGAGCAGTCTTTCCGCAACCAGGGTAATGGTTCTGGCCATTTTTGCCGGGCCGGCGCGCTCCGGAAGCAGACCGGGAAGGGTTTTCAGGCCGGCGGACGCTGGCTGGATTTCTAACTCCTCATCGTACAGTTCCATGTTCCGCGAAGCATGAAGCACTGCTTCCGGGGCGAATTTGGTGCCTACCTGGTAGGAAACGGTGGCTTCATAGGGGATGGGAAGAAGCACAAAACGGGTTTTCCGCCAGGGAATGTCCGGCAGACCGCCAAAGGTGTAGGGGGCTTCAAAGGGCATGGTTGGCCTCCTGGAGAATTCTTACCGGTTTCAAAGAATAAAAACAGCGGCGGCAATGACCGTCGTCCACAGGCCGTTTTTGTCGCCGATGGCTGATTGGGTGATGTGGGTGGTTTTTACGATCTGGTTGGACATCCGCCACACTTCTTTCTTTTCGTCGTAGGAAGAATCAGGGTCAAACTCCACTCCCAGAATCGTCGCCAGCATGGTGGCGGCCAGGTCCTCAGCGTAGTCTCCGGCGCGCTCCTCGGTCTCGCCAAAACTTTCGTGTTCTGACAGGTAGCCGTACTGGGTGGGGTCCCTGGGAATGGCCAGACCGATGGAGGCGGTGATTAACCGGTGCGGCTCGTTGGTGGAGTTCTTGCTCAAAACGGTGAAAGCAATCTGACCTGCCCGTAGATAGGATAGACCCTCAATCCTGGAAATCAGGCGGCAACCTGGCGGAAAGATGCTGGAAATATTGACCAGATTCAACTGGGCAATTCCGGCGTTACGCAGGGCGCGCTCAAAACTGGTAAGTTTTTCCTTGTCTTTCCCCACCCCTTTGGTGAGGAAAACTTTTCTTGGCACCCAGTCCATTCTTTTTACCTCCCCGGTTTAGAAATTTTTGTCAGTCGCATCATTATAAACTGCCCTGACTGTTTGTCAATCCCGGAGAAAACAAAGCGGGTCTTCCTCAAGAAAATCACCGGTCAAAGCGTAGGCCAGGGCCCGACAGCCAGTGCATTCCTTCACCTGGCAGTCCCGGCATGCTCCTTTGAGGAAACTGCGGTGGCGCACCATTTTCAGCACCGGTGACGACTGCCAGATTTCTTCCAGTCTCTGGCCGGTCAGGTTGCCGATGGCCAGGGCGAAACGACGGCAGGGATAAACCGTTCCGTCAGGCATGAGCGCCAGCCCGTCCTGGCCCACAATGCAGGGCGCAGCCAGAAGAAGCCACCCTTTTTTCTTTTTTACTACCATGAAGGCGCGATAGGCGGCCAGGACAGAAAGGTCTTCTTCCAGCCCGCAGTATGCCAGCAGAGCTCTGGCCACCTGAAACCAGTTGGAACGACTGACGACCTTTTCTCGCAGGCACTGGCCGCGTCCCCAGGGGATAAATCTTTCCACGATAACCTGGCGGAAATCATGTTTCCACGCGAACTCAAGGGCTGGTTCCAGCTGGCTGGCATTGGTTTCCAGCAGGGTGAACATCAGCGTCATCTCCAGTCCTGTTTCCCTGGCCGCCGCCACGCCCTCAAGAAATTTTTCCCAGCCGCCGGAGCCGCGAAAAAACTCGTAGGTGGTTTTATCCACTCCCTCAGCCGACAGTCTCAGCTTCAATCGGGGAAAGTTGCTGAGAAAATGAAGGTGGCGGCTGATAAAGTAACCGTTGGTTATTATCCCCAGTTCTTTCACCACTTCCTGGGCAGAAAGAAACTCCACCAGGGCTGGCCAGTCAGGGTGAAGCAGCGGCTCGCCACCGGTAAGATTAACCGTCAATTTCATCTTTTTCTTCTGGAGAAAACCGGAAACATTTTCAAAAATCGTCTTCAATTCTGAAACCGGCCGCTGGGTCTCTGAGGAAAAACTGTCCTGGTAACAGTGCCGGCAGCGGCAGTTGCACACATCCGTGATGTGCCACTGAATATGGAAACTTTTTGCCATGAGAAGCTCAACGGAAAGAGGAAAAACTCACTGGAGGAGCTGCTGCAGTTCCTGGGATTTGTCCTTTAACTCCGGGTAGCGGCTGGCCAGTTGAAGAAGTTCTTTTACCTTTTCGTCCTTTTTCTGCTGATAAACCATAACATTGTTAATCGCTTCGGCCAGTCCCTTGAAGAAGTCTTTGTTCCTTAACCGGATTGGCTGGAAGGGTTTCCCTTCTGAAAGGAGATGGAGGGTCTTCTCTATCCGATAAATCGGTCCGGCAATGCGATGCATGTAAAGGACTTCCAGAATGCCGGCCAGGACCACCAGAGAAGCCATCATGATGATAATCCGTTTTCCGAGCACGCTGTTCACCTGGCGGACAAGTTCGTACGCAGCAATCCCAAATTTCGGGTCCACCGCAGTCATCCGGTCCACAATGGTATTGATGGTAATAAAATAGGTCACCGTTCCGGCCAGCATCACCCCTAACAGTAGAATCCAGATGGCCAGCCCGGTAAAGGCTAACTGAAGAGGTTTGTTTACCAGGTAATTCTTGCGGCGATACTTTGCCATTTTTCCTCCGGGTAGTTCTACGGTTCTGTCAAAAACTTCAAGTTTTTTAGTCTTTTTCTTGTTTCTGTCAGTGGTGTTGCAAGTCCTTATTTCCCTGCGCTTCCCCCACTCTTAAAAAAGGAAGGGGACAGCTGGCGAACGATTTGCGCAGGCACAGCGACAAGACAAGACGAAAAGCGGATGCGTTCGGTAAGCGGACCGGACAATTCCATCCGGGACGCAATACCTTACTCGGCGGTGTCTGAATTCGCCCCCTGGCGAATGAGTTCGCCGAGCAACCGATTTCGGCGTAGTCCTTGTCTGTGCCGAAGCACCTTCCAGTGAGCCAGTTTGTTCCCTTTCTTTTGACCCTTCTTTCATCCTTTTTTGACACTACCGTTGCTACTGGTTCACTTTGTGAAATTAGGATAAACATTGGAGGTCCATTCAAGGTCAGCGTTGAAACCGCTTCCTCCTCCTTTCCTGTCTTTCCCGTAACTTCCGAGAATGAAGTAACGCTCCTGGGGGACAGTGCCGGAAATTGAAGTGAAAAGGTAATCACTGGGGGTGCTCCTGGCTCTGAGCGTCAGGGTGTTGTTTTCCAGAAGAGTGACTTCTTTTTCAATAATCTGTGGCCGCGGAGAATTTCTGAATTCTTTTTCTGTGACTACTTCCACGCCGTTGAGATAGACGGAGCAGGAAGTTACCCCGTAGTTTTCTATCCGCAACCGGCCAATTCCAGGAGCCACAGTTTCTATCTTAAAGGAGACATTATCCGGCTGACCAGGTACCCTGGGAATAGCCGGAGAAGAAAATAATGTTGTGGGCGGGATGCGATAGTAATACTGGTTGCCCCAGGGGTCAAGCGGAAGTTTGTCCAGATACGGCCCGTGCCAGTTTCTCCCCATCATCTTCGGGGATTCCTTAGAAAGCAGGTCGCTGAGAAAAACAGGATAAAGGCCGGTGTCGTCCCTGCAGGCTTCCAGAGCAGCCGCCAGCTGGGCAATCTGGCCCCGGGCTGCTGCTACCTTGGCTTTCTGATAGGTCTGCCAGACCAACCGGAAGGCGATGATCACGACTGCCATAAAAACAGCCACCGCCACCAGAATTTCTGCCAGCACCATCCCCTGGCTGGACCTTGCCTTTTTTCCTGACAGAAAACTGCGGCTATCTTCCATATTCCTTCCTCAATATATTATCGGCAGATTCCGCTGGAAAAGTTAGCCTAAAAAGGCGGTGGTGTCAACCCGGCTGGTTTTGACACCGGAGAAAGTGTCGGCTAAACTTGAGGCTATGAAATCCTTTCGTTTTCTGTGCCATCCAGAGGTGGTGGCTGGTGACGGCGCGCTGGCGCTTCTTCCGGAAAAAATCAAAGCGCTGGGCGGTCTCAGGATTCTGCTGGTGGTTGACCCGTTTTTGCGGAAAACAGAAAAGGTTAAAAATCTTCAGGAAAAACTCGTTGCTTCCGGGTTTCACCTGACTGTTTACGACGGTTTTTCTGGCGAACCCACCACAGAGCAGGGGGATGACTGCGCTTCTTGGGGAAAAAAACAAGGATGTAACATAGTGGTGGGCCTTGGCGGGGGCAGCGTTCTGGACACAGCCAAAGCCGCTGCGGTACTGATTACCAATGGCGGCAGTGTCAGGGATTATCAGGGCCTGAACAGGGTGCCTGGACCAGGGCTGCCGACCATCATGGTGCCGACCACCGCCGGTACCGGCAGCGAAGTTACCTTCACCGCAGTCTTTGTCCGCAGGGAAGAAAGGAAAAAGGCCGGTATTAACAGTCCATATCTTTATCCGCAGGTGGCCATTCTTGACCCGGAACTGACCGTGACCATGTCGCCAGCCGTGACTGCTTCCACCGGGCTGGATGCCCTTTGCCACGCACTGGAAAGTTACACCAGCCAGCAGGCTAATTTTGTGACCGAGGCTATCTCCCGGCAGGCGGTCAGTCTCATCTGGAAGAACCTGCCCAGGGCCTTTGCTGATGGTGCCAGCCTTGAAGCGCGTCGGGCGATGCTTTATGGAAGTTTCCTGGCCGGGCTGGGCCTGGCCAATGCCGGTGTCACCGCGGTTCACGCCATCTCCTATCCGCTGGGCGGCCGGTTTGGTCTGGCGCACGGAGTGGCCAACGGTCTGCTTCTCCCTTATGTGCTGGAGTTTAATCTTCCGGAAGTAGAGGATAAAATTGGTTTGCTGGCGGTGGAACTGAATCCGACCTGGACAGGCAAGAGCCGGAAAGAGGCGGCATGTGATTTTGTCCAGGAGATTAAGGCCTGGTTGACCGCTTTCCAGATACCCCGCTTGAAAAACCTGGGAATTTCTCCTGAGGTTTTTCCGGAACTGGCAAAAGATGCGCTTCTGGTTTCTGTACCCATTCAGAACAATCCCCGGCCTATCACCGCCCCGGATATCGTCAGTATTTACCAGGCAGCCTGGTAACCAGGCACACCGATGAGTTTCTTTCTGAGGGAAAAAGTTGACTGGGAAAAACACAATGAGGAAGTCGCCCGCGTCTGGCAGGCATACCACAGCGGTCGTCCTTATCGCGTGCCGGTAACCGTCAGCGGCAGTATCCGCAACCTTTTTGGCAATCCAGAGATTAACACCACAGGGTTCACCTTTGAAGATTTCTTCACCAATCCGGAAGCCCAGATTACCTGCCAGTTAGTTTATCAGAAGTGGGTCCGATGCAACCTGCTCTGTGACCAGATGATGGGACCTCCGGAAAAAGGCTGGCAACTCAGTGTGGACTTTCAGAATTCTTACGAGGCTGGCTGGATGGGCTGCCCCTTACGTTTCTTCGGTAACCAGGTTCCCGACACCGAGCCGATACTTTCTGAAAATAAGGAGAAACTTTACGACCTGGAGCCACCTGACCCGCTGAAAGGCAATCTTCTTGGTCGGGCGATGGAATTCTTTGAGTACATGCAGGAGCGCTGTCCGAAGATGGAGTTTGAAGGACGGCCGGTGTTGCCGCCGGTGACCATCCCGGGAGAAGGAACTGACGGCCCCTTTGACTTAGCCTACAAACTGAGGGGAGCAGCCAATCTTTGCCTGGACATGATGGAAGACCCGGACTATTACCATGACCTGATGAATTTTGTCACCACCAACATCATCCACCGGATGAAGGCCATCAGAAAGTGGCGCTGGTCCAGAAATCCGAAGGCTTCTGATTATGGCCGGTTTCGGATGCCCCATTTTGGGTTTGCGGACGATGCGGTAGCGTTGCTTTCCTTATCTCAGTACCGGGAGTTTGTCTTCCCTTACCATAAGAGATTGGTGGAAGAATTTTCTGACGGCGGTCCGGTGTCCATTCATCTTTGCGGTAACGCCAGCCACCTTTTTCCTTTTCTTAAAGAGCAGTTGAGGGTGATGGCTTTTGATACCGGCTTCCCCATTGATTTCGGGAGCCTGCGGAAAAAGTTAGGGCCGGAGGTTCAGATCAGCGGTGGACCCACCATCATGCTTCTCAAGGATGGTTCCCCGGAGGAGGTCAGGAAGGAAGTCAAACGCATCTGCCAATCAGGGATTATGGAGGGCGGCCGCTTTATTCTGCGGGAAGCCAACAATCTGGCGCCAGGCACCCCGGTGGAAAATGTGGTGGCTATGTACCGGGCCGGGAAAGAATTCGGTCGCTACCAGTAGAGTTTCTTTCAGGTTTCAATCCGTTGCAGGCGGGTTTACAACCCGTTTCTTACCCGATTTTATTGAAGTCTTCTTTCCGGTGTAGTTCGCCGGTTGAAAAAACATGGAGGGTTGACCGTTTATCTCCGCGACTCTAAAGATTCCGCGAAATACGCTCGGATGTTTGGCTTTCGCTTTCTCCTGATAACAAGCGGTCCGGGAAAAATTTTTCCTGTGCTTCCAAAATTTCTTTCATCTTCCGCGGTCGTTGACTTTATGTCTTGAAGGAAGAAGAACCGGTTATTTCACCAGCCACCGCAGGACTATCCAGGGGACAAGGTTAAAGGCGATTACCAGTATTTTGAAAAAACCAAGAAAGGAGTAAAGAAGGACAGAGAAACTCTCCCGGGGCATTGGAAACCAGCGGCTGTGCAGTCGGTAGATACTCTCCCTGGCCAGGACACAGAAGAGAAAAGAGACCAAAAGCAGACTTCCGTTGAGCACGGTACACCAGAGAAAGAGATGTTCCCAGTCCATCGGTTACCTCCTGGGCGATACCCTGCCAGCAAGGTTTTGTTCTTGGGCTGCCGCAGGGCGCACCACATTCTATCACAAAATCGTCTGGCAGGATGTCCGGCCATTGGTGACTGACAGGGGAGATTGAAAAATTGTTTTCCTTGTCCGGCCATAAGAAAAATGGTACCCTCTTTGAACCTAAAAAAGCGGGTTTCCCCAAAGGAGCCAGCGATGAGTGGCCTTTTTTCTGCTTTAGACAGCCTGGTACTGTCTCTGGTGCTGGTTTCACTCTGCGCCTTCTGCGGATTTCCGAGAGCACTCTCCTTCTTCAGAGCCGTTTTGACCGGCCTGGTAAGCTGCAGTGGAAACCGCTGTGCGGTAACTGGTACTATCATGACGGCTGCTACCTGGACGGACTGGCCAGCCGAGTGAGTATTCTGATTACTTCTTCGCGGAAAAAGGGCGCTTTGAATTCAGTTTCTCGGCCGGCGAGAATGAACCGGCTGGTGGACACCGGGCGGAATGTCATGTGAAGGTTCTGGCCAGAAGCGTCGCTGGAGAAGGCAAGTTGAAAGAAAAAACGGCTGGTACCACGGACCGGGACCGGGATTGAAGCCGGAGAAAGGAGAAAAATGGGTGTCTGGAAAAAAGTGGCGCTGGCTGTTGCCCTGACCGGAAATATTGTGCTGGCAGAAAGTTTCAAAGGGGACCTCCTACTTTACGCTCCCTTTGATGGACACCTGGACGCTCTCACCGGTCAGGGCGGGCTGCTGTCCGGCCGATTCCTCAGAAACTCTGTGGCTTACACCGGTGACTGGAAGAAGTTTGAAAGAAACCAGCCACGCTATGTCACCGGAAGGTTCGGTGAGGGAATTTTCCTGGAGTCAGGGGATTATGGAAATTATGCCCGGGGCACCAGAAACAACCTGCCGCCGGACAAGGCTACCGGTGTTTTGCCTGCTGGTTTGGCCAGCGCCGGAGAGGCCAGGATTACCCGGCAGTCGTCCAGCCTGGCCGGGCTGGCTGGCGTCCGGGTAAACTGCCGCGCGGCTGGAGCCGGAATAGTTACCGGTGAGTTTTCTCTGCCGGTCGCCATGCGCTACATCGCTTCTGTTTATTTAAAGGGAACTTCTGGCGGGGAAAAAGTGCGGTTGGTTTTTTCCGATAAAACCAATCAGGTGGAGGAAGTGGCTTCCGTAGTCCTTACACCCGCGTGGGCAAGATACTATGTGGTGCTTGCCTGTGACGAGCAGAGCAAGAAGTACGGAGAGAAAACACTCCAGGAACCTTTTCAGGCGGTTTTTTCCATTCTCTCGGAGGAACCGGCGGATTTTTCCGCGGCGGCTTTCATGGTGGAACAAACCGGAATGCATTACAGTAACCGGCTGACCCCGTCCAGCTGGGTGCCGCCCGGAAGTATCCGGGGCAGTGAGGTTCTTACCCTGCCGGTGGCTCCGGAAACCTTTAATCCGGAGGCAGGAACGATCTCTTTCTGGATGTTTCTGGAGCCAGGCCGGTTCAACCGGACATTTTTCTCTGTGGGGGCGGGCTGGGATACCTTTATAATGCTTAATGAGTATCCCTCCGGCCGGCTGTGCTTCACTTACTGGGGTGGCCGCAACAGTGTGCCTTTACCCCAGACTGGCCAGTGGCTGCATGTGGCCCTGACCTGGTCTGGCGCGGCTGCCGCAATGTATCTTAACGGAAAGAAAACGATTTCAGTGACCGGCCAGAAGTTTGAACCGGAGAGCGTCTGGCGCCGGGAAACGTTTCTGATGCCAGGCCACGCTGACTCCGGCCATCCGTTCGGGGCAAAAACACACCTGGGCGGGGTGCTTGACGAAGTGGCAGTTTTCCGCCGGCCGCTCTCTGATGGTGAAATAGAAAGCCTGGCCGGCGGGAAAGGGCCTGTGGCCATCCTGAATGGTTTACGGGTGCGCTTTGACCAGGCCTGCCGGGTGTATAACCGGGACCTGACAGAAATTCCCCTTCAGTTCACCCTGCGCAATTTTTCCGGTAAAGACAGTGGCAACTTCCGGGTGATTTTTTCTACCGGAGAGTATCTCCGGCAGGAAGCCGGTCCGTTTGCCGTTCCTGCCGGCGGAAGCCAGGAAGTTATCTACAGGTGGCCGGTGGGAAGACTCTCTCCCGGTGCTTACTGGCTGAAGGTGAAACCTTCAACCGGTGAGGGGATTGAGGCTGCGTTTCAGTTGCGAGCAGGTCCTTACCGGGACAGCAGCAGGTTTCCGGTGGTGGCCTGGAACATTCCGGCTACTTACCAGGATATCAAGACAGCGGCTGAACTGGGAGTGACGGTAACTTCTACCGGCGTTTCGCCGACGGTCCTGGACTGGGCGGCTGAATGCGGCCTTTCCGGAATGGCCCACATGCATGTACTGGCCTGGCACAAACCTGAGGAGTCAGGAGAAGCGATTGTGCAGAACGACGGTTCTCTGGACCATGTTAATCCGGCGCTGCCGACAGTCCAGGAGAAAGCCAGAAATATCGCCAGGCAGTTTGCCGCGGACCTGAAAGATAAACCTTCGCTGACCCATGTCATCATCAACAGTGAGTGGAACTCACCCATGGATTTCAGCGAACAGGCGCGTGCCTTCGTGCTCAAGGAATACGGTCTGGACCTTTCCAGATGGATGACCGAACCTAAAAAAGCCTGGGCGTACCTTCATCCTTTCAACCGTCTTAATCCTACGCTTCTTGGAGAAAACTGGTTTCCGAAAGATGGCATCGTGGAAGAGACAGACCCCTTCTACCGGTACCACCTGTGGTGGCACCAGGGCGGAGGAAACGAAGTCGTCATCAATGAAATCTGTGCCCTGGCCTTGAAGGAAGCCAGGCCGGACATTGTCCGGATAGAAGAACCAATTCTTCGCTGCCCGCCAGTGAAACGTTACCGCAACATGGATGTGGCGGAAGAATGGTTTTACTACGAGAATCCCCGGCAGGCCATCGTGGTTCAAGAAAACCTGGCCTGCGTTAGCGCCAACCGCGGGATGAGGCCTTCCGGGATGCCGCAATTTCTTTTCAAGCCAGGAGGAGCCGCGCCCTATGCCGCCACTCCACCTCCGGATATGTTGCGGGAGGTTCTCTGGCTGTGTGTGGCCAGACCGCTGTGCCTGATGACCTTCTGGGGCTGGCACCGGGTGCTCAGTCCCAAAGGAATGCTCACCCTGGCCGAGGTTGAAGAAAAAACAAAGGGGCTTGACTGGAAAGCCGCGGCTGAGGCTTTGAAAAATTTCGGCGGGGAAGGCGGGGGCCTCTTTATTCCGGAAGTGAAGGAAGAATTTGCGCGTTTTGCCAGAGAAGTCTGGCAGCCGCTGGGTCCGCTTTTTACTTCCTGGCAGAATGTGCCCAGGAAGGTGGCGGCCATTAATTCCTTCGCCGGCAACCTTTACGGGAACGAACGCTGGCCCACGATGGGCTGGCTGGGTCAGGCCCTGATTTCCTCAGGGCTGCCTTTTGATGTTCTCTACGACCAATCCTTTGCCGAAGACAGCCAGTTGCTGAAGGATAAGAAGGTAGTCGTGTTAGCCAACACGCCCGCGGTGACCAGAATAATTTTTGAGCGGCTAAAAGCCTTTGCTCAGCAGGGCGGCCAGATTGTGGCTGACGAAAAATGCAGGGTGGTCGGGCTGCCAGGGATGAAAGTCTTTTCTCCAGAACAGACAGAGGAAGCCACCAGGTTTCTTCAGGAACACTCTGGCTACAGTTTTGTCTGCAGGACGCCTGAGGTCCTGTGGAATCTTCTGGAATGTGCGGGCGCCAGGTATCTTGTGGCGGTCAATGACAGGCGGGAGTACGGTCCATTTTTAGGGCGCTGGCAGAAGGTAAAAGATAAGGGTCTGCCCCAGGAGGTTACCTTTACCGGGTGGGAGCCAGGCCAGCGGATTTTTGACCTGCTTTCCTCCCGGGAGATAAAAAGAGTCCCTGATGGTTCCTTCACCTTTACACTGGGACCAACCGAAGGCCGGGTGCTGGTCGCACTGGCGGCTGCTCCGGAAAGGCTTGACCTTCAAGTCTCCCCGGTATCTGTGTCCCGGGGGGAGAAGGTCAAGGTCATGGTCAGCCTCACCGCAGCCACGGGTAAACTGGCCGGCGCTATTCCCGCCGGTTTGCTCATCACCGAACCTTCAGGAAAAACGCATGACCGCTCCACGGCTATCCTTATCACCGGCGGCCAGGCTGTTCTGGAGATGGTAATACCCGTTAACGCGGAGGCTGGTACCTGGCAACTTACGGTGCAGGAAAGAGCCACCGGGAAAAAACAGAGTGCCAGTTTCCGTGTTTCGTGAGAAACAATTGGCTGGTAGTGTCAAAAAAGGGAAGAGGAATGAAAAGAAAGGGAACGAACTGGCTCACTCAGAATGCTCCGGCACAGACAAGGACTACGCCGAAATCGGTCGCTCGTCGAACTCGCTCGCCATCTGGCGAGCTCAGACACCGCCGAGTAAGGTATTGCGTCCCGGATGGAATTGTCCGGTCCGCTTACCGAACGCGTGCGCTTTTCGTCTTGTCTTGTATCTGTGCCTGCGCAAATCGTTCGCCAGTTATTCCCTTCCTTTTTTGACACAGTGGGAAGGATAAGGAGAGAGATAAAGAATTGCAGAACCATGGACTGAAACAGGAAAGGACTAAAAAGCAATTGAGGTCTCTGACAAAACCAGGAAAAACAATGAGGGGAAAAGAGGAAAACGCAAAGCCGTGGTGGAAAAAACAGGGTTTAATTGTGGCTGGTGGCTGGCATCCGCTCAGCGGCCGGTTACGGGCTGGAGGCCAGCCGGAGAATGCCGAAGAAGAATACGAGTGGGAATATACCGAAGAACATATCCAGCGGCTGAAGGAATTGGGGATAACGGTTCTGGTCAGCCAGTTTGACCGCGGACTGGGAGAAACGGACCAGGCGCCGGACCAGGAAAAAGCAAAAAAACAGGCTGAACTTTGCCACCGCTACGGGATTTACCATGGCTGTTACCTGGCAAACACCGTTTATTTTGAATCCATGATGAAAGACCATCCCGAATGTGAGGACTGGGTGGTCAAAACGCATGACGGCCGGTTCGTCCATTATGGGGGCGAGCAATCCTGGCGCTGGGTTGCCTGCTTTAATTCTCCTGGCTGGCGGAGCCGTATGAAACAGCAGGTGCAGAAAGCCATTACCGAAGTAAAGACTGATCTGCTTCACTTTGACAATCTTGGTGTCTGGCCAGAGCCGGATAGCTGTCACTGCCGTTACTGTCAGGAAGCCTTTCGCCGGTTTCTGATGAAGAAGTATCCTGATGCGGCCAGCCAGAAGAAAAGGTTTGGCTTCACCGGTTTTGACACTTTCCGGGCACCAAACTTCTACCTGCGGTTCGTTCCGCCATGGGACTTAGACCGATTTCAGAGTCCGCTTCTTCAGGAGTGGTTGCTTTTTCGCTGCTGGACCGTGACCGACTACATCAGGGAGATGAGCCAGTTTGCCCGCTCGCTTAATCCGGAGATTGCCATTGACAGCAATGGCCAGTCCATCCGGGGCGTCAACCAGGCTCTGCTTCATGGAACCGACCATGTCAGACAGGCCGCCTGGGTGGATATAGCCTGGGAAGAGAACCCTGATTACCGGCCTGAAGATGACCCGCGGCGGATCTTTCCTGTCACCCACAAATTCAGAGGGATGAACCTTTTTCGCCGGCTGGGCAAACCAGTTATCACCGCGTATCACGACGAAGAAAGTCTGGCATTTAATTTAACCTTCTCGGGCCATCCTGGTATCAATACCAGATGGGGTTATGCCGAGCCAGGCAGGAAACCTCTCAACGAAGGCCAGCCCGGGGTAAAAGAGTTGCTGGATTACTACCGGCGCTATGTGCGGCTTTATACTGAGGCCCGGCCAGCCGCCACCACCGCTGTCTGGAGGAGCCGGCTTTCCCTGGCCTTCGTCAACACCTGGACTCATCTCTCGGCCTGCGTACTGGAACAGGTTCTTTTCAACCACC